>JBQCFN010000271.1:0-12440 GCA_051959035.1 Lysobacteraceae bacterium
TACCGACGTGCTGCACGTCGACTTCGGCGAGCCGTACACGCCGGCGTTCCGTCGGGATGTCCTCGCGGCGGCCGCGCGCGCCGTCGTGCCGGTGGTCGACGGTGGTTGCTACGCCGCCACCCAGGGGCCGCGGCTGGAAACCCGCGCCGAGATCGCCCGCCTGCGACGCGACGGCTGCGACGTGGTCGGCATGACCGGCATGCCCGAGGCGGGGCTGGCGCGCGAACTCGGCCTGGAGTACGCCAGCCTGGCCATCGTCGCCAACTGGGCGGCGGGCGCGGGGCCGGATCCGGACGAGGTGATCACCCTCGACGCCGTGCTGGCCAACGTCGCCGCCGCGACCGCGGGCGTGGCCCGCGTGCTGCGCGCCCTCGTCGGCGGCTGAGCCCGCTACCGGAAGCGCACGTTTTGCGATGCAGCATGCGCGCTCCTTCCACCGGCGCGCCGCAGCCCCCTTGCCAACGTCAAGGGCGCGTGCATACTCGCGACGTGCGTTCTGGCCGCCACGGCGCCGGCGCACGGCCAACGCATCCACCAAGAGGTCAGCATCGTTATGCAGTACGGCACCGTGAAGTGGTTCAACGACGCCAAGGGCTTCGGCTTCATCGCTCCCGAAGACGGCAGCGCCGACGTGTTCGTGCATTACTCGGCGATCAACTCCAAGGGTTTCCGCAGCCTGCAGGAAGGCCAGCGCGTCAGCTACGAGGTGGTGCAGGGCCCGAAGGGCGCCCAGGCCGCCGGCGTGACGCCCGCCGCCTGAGCGCATCGCCCAGACTCTTTGGAAAAGCCCCGCCAAGGCGGGGCTTTTTTCATGCGCGCGCAGCGGATCCATGCGCCGCGGGTCGCATCCCCGGCAGGACGCATTCCACCGCATGCCCCGCGCCGCGAGCAGAGGGCCCACGCGCCGGTCGGATGTATTTGCGCCAGAATCGGCGTGACGCCGGAGCACGCGAATGACCGACCTGCCGCCGTTCGAAACCCACGAGGTCGCCAACCAGCCGCCCGAGTTCGCGCCGCGCGACCTGTGGGCGGACGACGCCGTGCTGCGCGATGCGGTGCGGCGCGAGGGCGCGCAGGGTTTCGCGCTGCGCCTTGCGGAGTACGGCGCGCTGGCCGGCGACGCGCTGTACCGGCTGTCCTTCGACGCCCATCGCGACCGGCCGCGCCTGCGCAGCCATGACCGCTTCGGCCGGCGCATCGACCTGGTCGAATTCCACCCGAACTACCACGCACTGATGCAGGCCGCGATCGAGCACGGCGTGGCCGGCCTGTCGTGGCGCGAGCGCACGCCCGGCGCGCACGTCGCCCGCGCGGCGCTGAGCTACCTGCACCACCAGGTCGAGCCGGGCACCAGCTGCCCGCTGACGATGACGCATGCCGCCGTGCCGGTGCTGCAGCGCGCGCCGGCGTTGCGCGCCTGGGCCGACCAGGCGACCGCGCCGCGCTACGACGGCCGCGACGTGCCGATCGGGGAGAAGGCCGGCGTCACCCTCGGCATGGGCATGACCGAGAAGCAGGGCGGCAGCGACGTGCGCGCCAACACCACCACCGCCACGCCGCTCGCGGGCGAGGAGTACGCCCTCGTTGGCCACAAGTGGTTCTTCTCCGCGCCGATGTCCGACGGCTTCCTGGTGCTCGCGCAGGCGCCCGGCGGGCTGTCCTGCTTCCTGATGCCGCGGCGCCTCGCGGATGGCGGGAAGAACGCGTTCCGGCTGGTGCGCCTGAAGGACAAGCTCGGCGACTGGAGCAATGCCTCGTCGGAAGTCGAATTCACCGGCGCGCGCGCCTGGCGCATCGGCGAGGAAGGCCGCGGCGTCGCCACCATCCTCGAGATGGTGATGCTGACCCGGCTGGACTGCATGCTCGGCGCGGCGGCGGAGATGCGCATGGCGCTGGCGCAGGCGATCCACCATTGCCGGCACCGCGTGGCGTTCGGCAAGCCGTTGGTCGACCAGCCGCTGATGCGCAACGTGCTCGCCGACCTGGCGCTGGAAGCGGAGGCCGCGCTCGCGTTCGCGCTGCGGGTGGCGCGCGCGGTCGACGCCGCGCCGCACGACCCGCGCGAGGCCGCCTTCGCGCGCGTGGCCACCGCGATCGGCAAGTACTGGACCTGCAAGCGCGCGCCGGCCTTCGTCAACGAAGCGCAGGAATGCCTCGGCGGCGCCGGCTACATCGAGGAATCGCTGTTGCCGCGGCTCTACCGGCAGGCGCCGCTCAATTCCATCTGGGAAGGCAGCGGCAACATCCAGTGCCTGGACGTGCTGCGCGCGCTGGCGCGCGAGCCGGCCACCCGCGATGCGTTGCGCCACGAGCTCGAAGCGGCACAAGGGCGCGATGCCGATTACGACATGGCGGTGCTGCCGCTGCTGGAAGGGCTCGATGGGCCGGCCGACGAGGCCGGGGCGCGCGCGCTGGTCGAATGGCTCGCGCTGGCGCTGCAGGCCGGCGTGCTGCTGCGCGCGGACAGCCCGGCCGCGGCGGCGTTCTGCCGCAGCCGGCTGGGCGCCGCGCATGGGCTGGCATTCGGCACGCTGCCGGCCGGCGGGATCGACTTCCCCATGCTCATCGCGCGCGCGCTGCCCGCCTGAGCCTGCACGCGGCGTTGGCGGCGCGGCTGGTATCACGCGGCGCATGGACGCACCGATCGGACGCACGCGCTGGGCGATCGCCGAAGGCTACATCCCCGGCCGCAGCCACGGCCCCGCGCCGGAACTCGAGAGCCACGAGGCGTGCTGCATCCTGAATGCGAACGACCGCGATGCGCACGTCACCATCACGATCTACTTCGAGGGCCGCGAGCCGGCCGGCCCGTACCACCTGGCGGTGCAGGCGCGGCGCACCCGCCACCTGCGCTTCAATTCGCTGCGCGAGCCCGAGCCGGTGCCGAAGGACACGCCGTATGCGAGCGTGATCGAGTCCGACCTGCCGGTGGTGGTGCAGCACACCCGGCTGGATTCGCGCCAGGCCGAGAACGCGCTGATGACGACGATCGCCTTCGCCGGCGACTGAGCGGCGATGGGCGCACCCTGGCGCAACTGGTCGGGCAGCATCGCGTGCCGGCCGCAACGGTTCGCCTGTCCGCGCGACGAGGAGGAGGTGGCCGCGCTCGTGCGCGCCACCGGCGCGCGTGGCGGCGTATTGCGCGCGGTGGGCGCCGGGCATTCGTCCAACGACATCGTCGGCTGCGACGACACGCTGCTGTCGCTGCGGCACTTCTCCGGCATCGTCGACGCCGACCCGCGCCGGCGCGAAGCCATGGTCGGCGCCGGTACCACCCTGCAGGACCTCGGCTGCGCCCTGTACGAACACGACCTCGCGCTGCCCAACTACGGCGATGTGTCCACCCAGACCATCGGCGGCGCGATCGCCACCGGGACGCATGGCAGCGGCCGGCTGCAGCCGAACCTGTCGCAGATGCTGGCGGAAGTCACGCTGGTGGACGGACAAGGCCGGCTGCGCACCATCACCGGCGCGCAAGCCGGCGCGCTGCGCGCCGCGCGGGTCGCGCTCGGCACGCTCGGCGTGTTCCTGTGGATGCGGCTGCGGCTGGTGCCGAGCTTCGACGTCGAGCGGCGCGAGTACGCGATCGCCACCGACGCGGCGATCGAGCAGCTGCCGGCTCTGGTGGCCGGCAACCGCAGCTTCGACTTCTACTGGTACCCCCGCCGCGACGACGCCAAGCTGCGCCTGGTCAACCCGACCGGCGGCGGCACCACGCCGCGCGACGCGCGCCTGCTGACCAGGACCGGCGGTTACGGCCACGTCGTCATCCCGGCCCACACCCACATCCCGCACCGGTTCGAGGAAAGCGAATACGCGCTGCCGGCGGAGGCGGGCGTCGCCTGTTTCCAGGCGGTGCGCGCGCGGGTCAAGGCGCGCTGGCGCCACATCGCCGGCTGGCGACTGCTGTACCGCACGCTCCGCGCCGACGACGCCTTCCTCAGCCCCGCCCATGGCCGCGACACGGTGACCATCTCGCTGCACCAGAACAGCACGCTGCCGTGGCGCGCCTACTTCGACGACATCGAGCCGGTCTTCCTCGCCCATGGCGGGCGCCCGCACTGGGCGAAGAAGCACAACCAGCGCGCCGCGACGCTGGCGGCGCGCTACCCGTGCTGGGACGCCTTCGCCCGCGTGCGCGCGGACTTCGATCCGGACGGCGTGCTGCTGACGCCGTACCTGCGCGACCTGCTGGGCGTGCCCGCATGAGCGGCGGTGCGCCGATCGGCCGGCGGCGCTGGGCCGTTTCCGCAGGCTGCGCGCCGGCGCGCGCGACCGGGCCGGAGCCCGAGATGGCCAGCTTCGACCTGCTGTGCCTGCTGAACGCCGGCGACGCCGTGGCCAACGTGCGCCTGCGCGTGCTCTACGCGGAGCATGGCGAACCGGAGGCCTACCGGCTGGTCGTCGCGCCGCGGCGGGTGCGGCACCTGCGCATCAACGACCTGATCTTCCCGGAGGCGGTGCGGCTGGACGCGGCCTACGGCCTGCTGATCGAGAGCGACGAGCCGGTGGTGGTGCAGTTCAGCCGGCAGGACACGCGGCAGGCGGAGCACGCCGGGATGCTCGCCACCGCCTGGCCGGATTGACCGGGCCTGCACGCGCCGGCGTCTATGCAAGGGGCATGGCCGCGATCGGTTACCACGCCTCGCACGAACAGTTCGCGCCGGGCGACCTGCTGTCGCTGGTGCAGCGCGCCGAGCGCGCCGGCTTCACCCGCGCGATGTGCTCGGACCACTTCCATCCCTGGAGCGACGCACAGGGTCAATCCGGCCACGCGTGGACGTGGCTCGGCAGTGCGATGGCGACCACGCCGATCCCGTTCGGGGTGGTGACCTGCCCGTTCGGCCGCTACCACCCGGCGGTGATCGCGCAGGCGGCGGCGACGCTGGCGGACATGCACGTGGACCGCTTCTGGCTGGCGGTCGGCAGCGGCGAGGCGCTCAACGAAAGCATCACCGGCGAGCGCTGGCCGGCCAAGGACGAGCGCAATGCGCGCCTGCGCGCGGCGGTGGAAGTGATGCGCGCGCTGTGGGACGGCGAGGAGGTCGACCGCAAGGGGCCGGTGACCGTCGAGCGGGCGCGCCTCTATACGCGGCCGAAGGAGAAGCTGCCGGTGTTCGCGGCCGCGCTCAGCGAGGAGACCGCGCGCTGGGCCGCGGGGTGGGCCGACGGGCTGATCACGATCTCGATGCCGGGCGACAGGCTGAAGAAGGTGATCGACGCCTTCCGCGACGGCGGCGGCGAGGGCAAGCCGGTGCACCTGCAGGTCAAGCTGTCCTACGACACCAGCGACGCGGAGGCGCTGCGCGGCGCCTTCGCGCAGTGGAAGACCAACATCCTCGCCGCACCCGTGTCGGAGGAGCTGCGCACGCCGGCCCAGTTCGCCGCCGCCGCAGAACACGTGCGCGAGGAGGACATGCGGGCGCACGTGCGCATCTCGTCCGACCCCGGGCGGCACGTCGGCTGGCTGGAAGGGGACCTCGCGCTCGGTGTCGACCAGGTCTACCTGCACAACGTCAACCGCGCGCAGGCCCGCTTCATCGACGACTTCGGCGCGCGCGTGATCCCGGCACTGGGCGTGGCGCGATGACGGGAGTGACCGCACCGCCCGGCCAGGGCCTGGTCCTGTTGCGCATCCGCGCGGACACGATCCTCGTCAGCCAGGGCGACACGGTGCTGGCGACCGGCCCGGACGGCATGATCGGCGACGACGCCAAGCACGGACTGTACGTGCACGAGACGCGGCTGCTCAGCCTGTACCGCTGGCGCATCGGCAACCGCAGGCCGCACCCGGCCGGCCTGTCGCGCGTCTCGCAGTCGCGCTGGCTTGGCTATTACATCGTCGGCGCGCCCGGCGGCGAGGGCGGCGACGGCGTGCATGCCGCCGCCCAGCAGGCGATCGAACTGCGCATCGAGCGCCGGGTCGGCGAGGGCATGCACGAGGACATCGACCTTGCCAACCACACCCAGCGCGAGGTGGCGTTCCGGCTGTCGTTCGACGTGGACGGGGATTTCGCCGACATCGCGGAAGCGTCGGTCGAGCGGCAGCAGCACGGCTCGCTGCGCCGGCGCTGGCGGCGCGATCCGGACACGCGCGCGCCCGTGCTCGAACTCGACTACCAGGCCGAGCATCGCTATGCCAAGCCGGACGAGCGCGGGCGGGCACGCATCCACCGCACGCTCGAGCTGCGCATCGGGCCGTCGGATTCGCCGCCGCGCCACCAGGGGCGGCGGTTCTGGTTCGACATCGTGCTGCCGCCGCACGGCCGCTGGCACGCCTGCCTGGTCTGGTCGGCGGTGATCGAAGGCCGCCGGCTGTCGCCGCCGTCCTGCGGTCGCAACCCGCCGCCACCCGAGTGCCTGTACCTGGACGAGGCGACCCGGTTCGCCTCGCCGGAAAGCGGCACGCTGGCGCCGGTGGTGATCGAAGCGCTGAGCCAGGCGCGCGAGGACCTGGCCGCGCTGCGCCTGCACCGCCTGGACCGGGATCCGCACGCCTGGACCGTGTGCGCCGGCGTGCCGGTGTTCATGGGCCTGTTCGGGCGCGACTCGCTGGTGGCCGCGTGGCAGACCGCGCCGCTGGGGCCGGAGCTGCTGCGCGGCACGCTGCCCACGCTGGCCGAGCGGCAGGGGAAGGAAGACAACCGCTGGCGCGACGAAGCGCCCGGCCGGATGCTGCACGAAGCGCATACGGGGCCGCTCGGCGCGCTGGGCTACAAGCCGAACGCGCGGGACTACTTCGAGCTCACCGCCTCGGCGCTGTATCCGTTCGCGGTCGCGCAGTTGTGGCAATGGGCCGGCGACCGCGCCGCCGTCGCGCCGCTCGTCGATCCGGCGCTGCGCGCGCTGCAATGGCTCGACCGCGAGGCGTGCGACCCGCGCGGGTTCTACGCGATCGCCACGCGCTCGCCGGACGGCATCCGCAACCAGGGCTGGAAGGATTCCGACGACGCGATCGTCGACGAGGACGGCCGCCAGGTCGAGGCGCCGGTCGCCACCTGCGAGGAGCAGGGCATGGTGTTCGCCGCCAAGCTCGCGTTCGCCGACGTGCTGTGGGCGTTCGGCCGCAAGGACGAGGCGCGCCGGCTGGCGCGGGAGGCGCGCGAGCTGAAGCAGCGCTTCAACGAGGCGTACTGGTGCGAGGACACCGGCTTCTTCGCGATGGGCCTGGCGCCCGATGGCCGCGCGCTGCGCACGCTGGGCTCCAACGCACTGCACTGCCTGGCCACCGGCATCGCCGACGAGGCGCTGGCGCCGCGCGTGATCAAGCGGCTGTTCCGCCCCGACCTCTTCAGCGGCTGGGGCATCCGCACGCTGTCCAGCGACAACCCCGCGTACAACCCGTTCGCCTACCACCGCGGGACCGTGTGGCCGGTCGAACACGGGCCATTCGCCATCGGCGCGTACCGCTACGACTGCATCGATGACGTCGAGACCGTCTGCAAGGCGATGTGCGAGGCGGCCGCGCTGTTCGAGTTCCGCCGCCTGCCGGAATGCTTCGGCGGCCATCCGCGCGACGACGCGCACCCGTTCCCGGCGCTGTACCCGGCCGCGAACGTGCCGCAGGCCTGGTCCGCCTCGACGATGCTGAGCCTGCTGCAGGCCAAGCTCGGCCTGCAGCCCTATGCGCCGTACGGCGTGCTGTTCGTCGACCCGCACATGCCCGAGTGGCTGCCGGACCTCACCCTGCATGGCCTGCGCGTCGGCAAGGCGGTGGTGGACCTGCGCTTCTTCCGCCGCGCCGACGGCAGCAGCGGGCACGAGGTGCTGCGCCTGGACGGCGAGCTCGACGTCCGCGCCGAGCCGACCCCGTGGGCGCTCACCGCCAGCTGGGGCCGCGACCTCGACGAACGGATCGGCCGCGGCCGGCGTGCCGCCTGATCAGCGCAACCGGCGCGCGAGGTCGGGGTCGAGGCTGGAGAGGAAGCGTTCGACCGCGTCGGTGTACGCGCCCGGCGTGCCCACCTGGTCGTTGATCTCGCGGTGCGACAGGTCCTCTCGCAGCAGTTGCGCGCGGGTGCCGCTGGCGTTGGCGCGTTCGACGAAGGCCGCCGACTGCTCGCACGAGCGCCTGCGCTGGGTCGAGCACACCGCCAGCAGCGGCGGCCGCCGCGGCGCGAGCTGCTGCTGCGGCGACACCGCGCGCCAGAACGCGGGATCGCTGCCGAAGGCCTCGTCGTACAGCGGCAGGTGCGGCGCGCGCATCAGCGCGGGGACGTCGAGCGCGCCGCTGTCCAGCGACACCATGCCCAGCCAGGGCCCGGCCCCGGCCTGCGCGGCCCAGTCGGGCGAGGCCTCGACCAGCGACACCAGGTGCGCGCCCGCCGAATGGCCCATCAGCACGGTGCGCGCGCCGTCGCCGCCCCACGCCGACGCATGCCGCTGCACGTAGGCCAGCGCGCGCGCCACGTCCTGCGCCTGCACGCGCGGGTCGGCCTCCGGCAGCATGCGGTAGTCCACCGACACGAACACGATGCCGCGCGGCACCCAGCGCGCGACCTTGTTGGTCACCACCGTGTCCAGGTCCTTGTCGCCGCGGCGCCAGCCGCCGCCGTGGACCATGAACACCACCGGCGCGTGCGAAGTGCCGGCGTCGGGCACGTACACGTCGAGCCGCTGGTGCGGATCGCCGCCGTCGGGGTTGTCGCGCAGCCCGCGCCCGCCGGGCGGCCCGGGGGCGGGGCGGGCGGGGCCGCCGGCGTCGCCGCCACGGCGGTCGGCCAGGCGCTGGGCGATGCGCTCGCGCAGGTTGCCGGCATGCGCGGCCGCGAGCAGCGACAGCGCCGCCGCCAGCGCCGCGGCGACGAGGACGAGGCGCGAGGGGCGGATCGGGCGGGAATCGGGACGGGACATTGGCGGCTCTCCGTGGCGGGGTGATCCCTGCAACGCCCGTCCGCCGCCGCGGTTGACCCGCTCAGTCCAGGAACTGCAGCCGGGCCAGCTCCGCGTACAGCCCGCCCTGCGCCATCAGCGCCTCGTGCGAGCCCTCGGCGACGATCCGGCCGCGGTCCATCACCACGATGCGGTCGGCCTTGAGCACGGTGGCGAGGCGGTGCGCGATGACCAGGGTGGTGCGCCCGGCCATCAGGTTCTCCAGCGCCTGCTGCACGGCGCGCTCGCTCTGCGCGTCGAGCGCGGAAGTCGCCTCGTCGAGCAGCAGCACCGGCGCGTCCTTGAGCAGCGCGCGGGCGATCGCGATGCGCTGCTGCTGGCCGCCCGACAGCCGCGCGCCGCGCTCGCCGAGCTCGCTGGCGAAGCCCTGTGGCAGCGCGTTGAGGAAGTCGAGCGCATGCGCCGAGGCCGCCGCCGCGCGCAGTTCGGCATCGCTGGCGTCGAGGCGGCCGTAGCGGATGTTGTCGGCGGCGCTGGCGGCGAAGATCGTCGGCGACTGCGGCACCAGCGCGATCGCCTCGCGCAGGCGCGCCGGATCCAGCGCGCGCACGTCGATGCCGTCGACGGCCACGCTCCCGGCCGGGGGATCGTGGAAGCGCAGCAGCAGCGAGAACACGGTGCTCTTGCCGGCGCCGGACGGACCGACCAGCGCGACGGTCTCACCAGGCTGCACGCGCAGCGAGAAGTCCTCCAGCGCGGGCAGGTCCGGGCGTTGCGGGTAGTGGAAGGTGACGTGGTCGAAGGCCAGCGCGCCGCGCACCGGCCGTGGCAGGGCCTGCGGCTGCGCGGGCGCCAGCACCGCCGGCGTCTCCGCCAGCAGTTCGGAGATGCGGCCCATGCCGCCGGCCGCGCGCTGCAGCTCGTTCCACACCTCGGCCAGCGAACCGACCGAGCCGCCGCCGAGCATCGCGTACAGCACGAACTGCGCCAGCGTGCCGGCACTCATCCGCCCGGCGACCACGTCGTGCGCGCCCGACCACAGCACCAGCGTGATCGCGCCGAAGATCAGGGTGATCGCGACCGCCGTCACCAGCGCCTGCGCGCGGATGCGCCGGCGCGCGGTGTCGACGGCGACGTCGAGCGCCTGCTGGAAGCGGCCGCGCTCGTACGGCTCGCGCGCGTGCGCCTGCACGGTGCGCACCGCGCCGAGGGTTTCCGCCGCCAGCGCGTTGGCGTCGGCGACGCGGTCCTGGCTGGCGCGCGATGCCTTGCGCAGCCGGCGCGCGCCGATGACGATCGGCAGCACCGCCAGCGGGATGCCGACCAGCGCGTACGCCGCGAGGCGCGGGCTGGTGACGAACAGCATCGCGATCGCGCCGACCACGGTGACCACGCTGCGCAGGGCCACCGACATGCTCGAGCCGACCACGCTGCGCAGCAGTTCGGCGTCGGCGGTCAGCCGCGAGACCAGCTCGCCGCTGCGATTGCGGTCGTGGAAGCCGGCGTCGAGCGCGACCAGGTGCGCGTACAGGCGGCGGCGCAGGTCGGCGACCACGCGCTCGCCGAGCAGGGAGACGAAGTAGAAGCGCGCGGCGGTCGCGAACGCGAGTACCAGCGCGACCACGAACAGGAACAGGAAGGCGCGGTCGATGCCGGCCCCGCTGTGGAAGCCCTGGTCGATGGTGCGGCGGAAGGCGACCGGCAGGCTCAGCGTCGCCGAGGACGAGCACGCCAGCGCGACGAGCCAGGCGGCGAGCAGGCCGCGGTGCGCGCGCACGAAGGGCCAGAGCGCGCGCAGCGAGCCGATCGGCGCGCGGGAACGGGGGGCGTCGGACATCCGCGCATGATGCCGTGGCGGCGCCGCCGGCGCGAGCCACGCCGCGCGGCAGCGTCCCGCGCGCGGGCATCGGCAGGCATGCGGTGCCGATGTCGAACCGATGCCGATGCCGGTCCGGCCGTGGCCTCCGGCAAGGCGAAGGCAGCGGCGCGGCGGCTAGGAAGGCGGACCGTCTTCGACGCGCGCGCGGTCGCGGGTGGCGTCGCGCAGCTGCGCGCGCAGCGCTTCGACGCGGTCGGCGGGCACCGCCACGTCCAGGCGCGCGCCGTCGGCGTCGAAGCATTCGCCGCGCTTGTCCGCGCCGCACGCGGCAAGCACCGCGTGGACGTGGCCGATGTCGGCGAAGCCGCAGTCGACCACCAGCGCGCGCATCGCCACCAGCGGGCGGCGCGGCGCGGTGCGCAGGCATTCGGCGGCGGCGCCGCCGTAGGCGCGCACGAGGCCGCCGGCGCCGAGCTTGATGCCGCCGAACCAGCGCGTCACCACCACCATCACCCGGTCGTAGCCCTGGCCGTCGATGGCGGCGAGGATCGGGCGGCCGGCGGTGCCGGCGGGTTCGCCGTCGTCGCTGGAGCGGTATTCGCCGCCGATGCGGTAGGCCCAGCAGTTGTGGGTCGCGTCGCGGTCCGCGACCGCGTCGAGGAAGGCGAGAGCCGCCGCCGCGCTGTCCGCCGGGGCGGCCCGGGCGAGGAAGCGGCTGTGCTTGACCTCGAGCAGGTGGGTGGCCGGTGCCGCCAGGGTGTCGCTCATCGGGCCAGGGCGCGCAGGTCGTCGGGCAGCGGTGCGTCCGGGTGGCGGCGCACGAATTCCTTCAGGCTCGCGCGCGCCGCGTCGGTCTGGCCGCTGGCGAGGAGCTCGCGGATGCGCTGCAGCCAGGCCTCGCGCACGGCCGGCGCGTCGGCGGTGGCGGGCGGCACGTCTTCCGGCGGCTCGTCGCCGGCGGCCGCGTCGGCCGCGGCGGCGGCGTCGAAGCCGGTGTCGCTTTCCGCCGTCCGCGCGGCGGGTGGCGCGGCCTTGCGCGCCGGGGGCGCCGGCGCGGCGCTGTTCACCGCGGCCGGGGCAGCCGCGCGAGCGGCGGGTGCGGGCGCCACCGGTGGGGCCGGCAGGGCGGACTCGGCCGCCATCGGCGCCGGGGCGTCGAGCACCACGGGTGGCTCGGGCGGCGGGGGCGGCGGCACCGGCATCGGGGCCTCCGGTGCGGGCGTGAACCCCGGTCGGGCGCTGGGCCGCGGACCTGCCTCTTCGCTGGCGGCGGCCGCGGCATCCCCGCGTGCAGCCATCGCCTTCCGCGCGGAGGTGGTCGGCGGTCCGGCGACGGAGGGCGCGGGCATCCCCGTACCGGCAGGCGGCTGTGCCGCGGCGGCGGCCGGGGCGGTGGTCGCGGCCGGTCGGGCGACGGGCGGTGGCTCCGGGAGTGGGCGCAACCGCCAGGCGATGCCCGCCGCCAGCACCAGCGAGGCCGCGACGCCCAGCGCCGCCGGCCAGCGCCGCCGCCGCGCGGGCGACGGTGCCCCGCGCGCGGCCGCGAGCACGCGCGCGTCCAGCGCCGGCGAGGGCTCGCCATGCGGGCCGAGCTGGCCAAGCCGGCGGGCGAGCGCCCGCTCCTCGGGCGTCAACGGCTCGCGCGGAAAGGGGTCGTGGCTCATTCGGGCAACCTCGCGCGCAGCTTGTCCATCGCGTAGCGCAGGCGCGACTTGACGGTTTCCCGGCCGACGCCGGTGATCGCGCCGATCTCCTCCAGGGTCAGCTCCTGCTCCAGCCGCAGCAGCAG
>JBQCFN010000272.1:0-9293 GCA_051959035.1 Lysobacteraceae bacterium
CTGGGCGCGACCCAGGCCAACGTGCTGGTCGGCCTGCTGTCGTCGATCCTGGACAACATCCCGATGATGGTGGCGGTGCTGCAGATGCAGCCGCACATGGATGCCGGGCAGTGGCTGCTGGTGACGCTGACCGCCGGCGTCGGCGGCAGCCTGCTGTCGATCGGCTCGGCCGCGGGGGTGGCGCTGATGGGCCAGGCGCGCGGGCAGTACACCTTCTTCAGCCACCTGCGCTGGAGCTGGGCGATCGCGCTCGGCTACGCCGCCAGCATCGGCGCGCACCTGTGGATCAACGCCCGCTACTTCGATGGGCTGATCGGATGAGTGCGCGCGCCGCTGCGCCATGCGTGCCGGCCATCGCCGCGGCATGGCCGTGCGTGCGGCCGGCGGGTGCGCCGCCGCGATGAGGACGGCGCTGGTGTTCGGCGCCAGCGGCCAGGTCGGGTGGCCGCTGCTGGCGCGCCTGCGCGACGAGGGCTGGAGCGTGCTCGCGGTGTCGCGCGACGCGCAGGCGGAGGCGCCGGGATTGCATTGGCTGCGCGGCGGATTCGATGCGCCGCCCGCGGCGCTGCCGCGCGCGGTCGACGCGGTGTTCAGCTGCGGCCCGCTCGACCGCTTCGCCGGCTGGTATGCCACGGCCGACATCGGGGCGGGGCAGGTGGTCGCGTTCGGTTCGACCAGCGTGCACGTCAAGGACGCCTCGCCGGATCCGCGCGAGCGCGACGTCGCCGCCCGCCTGCGCGAGGGCGAGCGCCTCGTGGCGGCGGCCGCCGCGGTGCGCGGTGCGCGCGCGGTCCTGCTGCGGCCAACCCTGGTCTACGGCAGCGGCCGCGACCACACGCTCAGCCGCATCGCCGGCATCGCGCGCCGGCGCGGATGCTTCGTGCTGCCGCGTGGCGCCTGCGGGCTGCGCCAGCCGGTGCACGTCGACGACCTCGCCGCGGCCGCGCTTGCCGCGTGCCGGCGCGGCGCGCAGGGTACGTTCGACCTGCCCGGCGGCGAGACGCTGCCCTACCGCGAGATGGTGGCGCGGGTGCTGGCCACGCTCGCGCCGCCCGCGCGCCTGCACGAACTGCCGCCGCCGCTGTTCGCCGCGTTGCTGGCGGTGGCGCGGATGGCAGGGTTGCGCGGCTTCGGCGGCGCGGCGCTGGCGCGCATGCGCGAGGACCTGGTGTTCGACGCGACCTCCGCGCGCGCGGCGTTCGACTACGCGCCGCGCGCGTTCCGGCCGACCGCGGTGATGTTCGGCGCGGGGTGAACCGGCGGCCGGCTCACCAGCGCCAGCCCATCCGGCGATACAGCTTGGCCAGCACCCACGCCGGGCCGATCAGCAGGTAGGTGAGGTCGGTGAGGAAGCTCGGCTTGCGGCCTTCCAGCTTGTGGCCGACGAACTGCGCGATCCAGGCGAGCACGAACACCGCCAGCGCCGCTTCGAGCAAGCCGGTGCCGCCGAGCACGCCGTGCAGCCAGCGGTCGAGCCAGGCCAGCGCGACGAACACCACCAGCATGCCGACGCCCAGCCGCCGCGAGGCGCGGAAATAGAACATCCACGCCGCGTACATCGCCAGCACCGCCCAGGTGCCCGCCAGGAACCACGAGCCCGGCACCGGCACGCACCACAGCAGGCCGGTCACGCTCCACAGGATCAGCGGTACGGCGACGACGTGGATGCGCTGGTTGGTGGCGTTGCGGTGGTCGTCCGAGTAATGGGCGAACCAGCGGTCGATCGGGCGTTCGGCGGGCGTGGCGGCGGCGGCGGTCATGGCGGCAGGGCGGGCGCGATGGCCTAGCTTGCGCCGCGGCCGCGGGCGGAACAACCCGCCGACCGGCCCGGTCAGTCGACGTCGATGCCAGCCAGGCGCTGCAGCGCCTCGGCGTACTTCGCGCGCGTCCTGGCGATGACCTCGGCGGGCAGGTGCGGGCCGGGCGGCGTCTTGTCCCAGGCGAGCGTCTCGAGGTAGTCGCGCACGAACTGCTTGTCGTAGCTCGGCGGGCTGGTGCCGACCTCGTACTGGTCGGCCGGCCAGTAGCGCGAGGAATCGGGCGTGAGCATCTCGTCCATCACGTACAGGCGGCCGTCGGCGTCGGTGCCGAACTCGAACTTGGTGTCGGCGAGGATGATCCCGCGCTGCGCGGCGTAGTCGCGCGCGAACGCGTACAGGCGCAGGGTCGCGTCGCGCACCTGCTCGGCGAGCTCGACGCCGATCGTGCGCACCACGGTGTCGAAGTCGATGTTCTCGTCGTGGTCGCCCACCGCGGCCTTGGTCGACGGGGTGAAGATCGGCTGCGGCAGCTGCTCGGCCTGGCGCAGGCCGTCGGGCAGGGCGATGCCGCTGACCCGGCCGGTGCGCCGGTAGTCCTTCCAGCCGCTGCCGATCAGGTAGCCGCGCGCGATCGCCTCGACCGGCACCGGCTTGAGCTTCTTCGTCACCACCGCGCGCTTCGCGTACAGCGCCGGGTCCACGCCCGCCGGCAGCACGGCGGCGACGTCGATGCCGGTGAGGTGGTTGGGCACGATGTGGGCGGTCTGGTCGAACCAGAAATTGCTGATCTGGCAGAGCATCTCGCCCTTGCCGGGGATCGGGTCCGGCAACACCACGTCGAACGCGCTGAGGCGGTCGGTGGCGACCATCAGCAGGCAGTCGCCATGCGCCTGCGCGGCCGCCGGCAGGCGCGGGGCGGGCAGGTCGAACACGTCGCGCACCTTGCCGCGGTGGCGCAGGGTCAGGCCGGGCAGGTCGGCGGCGAGCAGGGTGGTGGCCATGCGGTCGGGGGGGCGAAAGCGGGCCGGCTAGTGTAGCGGCGTCGCGGCCCGGGCGGCCTGTACACTGGCGCGATGACGACCCCGTGGTACGGCAAGGTGCTGGGCGCGCTGGCCGGCGCCGCGCTGATGCGCGCCAACCCGCTGTTCGGCCTCATCGTCGGCCTGCTGATCGGCCATGCGCTGGACATGGGCTGGCTGCGCAGTCGGCGCGACGATCCCTACCGGGTGCTCGGCCTCACCGACGAGGCCAGCGACGCCGAGGTCGAGCGCGCATGGCGGCGGCTGGTGTCGCAATACCATCCGGACCGCATGGCCGGCGCGGCCGACGAGTTGCGCCACCAGGCCGAGCAGCGCATGCGCGAGATCAACCGCGCCTACGACCGCATCCAGGCGCAGCGTCGGCGCAAGCGGTGAATGTCGAGGTCTGCCCCTGCGACAGGCCCGGGGCGGACGCAACGAGGCGAGCGGGTTTCCGTTCGTGGTGAGCCTGTCGAACGAGCACGGAACCCCCGCATGCAACCCGCCGTCATCGCCCCGTCCATCCTGTCCGCCGATTTCGCCCGCCTCGGCGAGGAAGTCGACCACGTGCTCGCCGCCGGCGCGCAGTGGGTGCACTTCGACGTGATGGACAACCACTACGTGCCCAACCTGACCATCGGCCCGATGGTCTGCCAGGCGCTGCGCAAGCACGGGGTGACGGCGCCGATCGACGTGCACCTGATGGTCGAGCCGGTCGACGCGCTGGTGCCGGATTTCGCCCGGGCCGGGGCCAGCCTGATGAGCTTCCACCCGGAAGCGAGCCGCCACGTCCACCGCACGCTCCAGCTGATCAAGGGCGCCGGCTGCCAGGCCGGGCTGGTGCTCAACCCGGCCACGCCGGTGGACGTGCTCGACTGGGTGCTCGAGGACCTCGACCTCGTGCTGGTGATGTCGGTCAACCCGGGCTTCGGCGGGCAGTCCTTCATCCCCGCCGCGCTGGAAAAGCTGCGCACCGTGCGCGGCATGATCGACCGCTGCGGCAAGCCGATCCGGCTGGAGATCGACGGCGGAGTGAAGCCGGACAACATCGGCGCGATCGCCGCCGCCGGCGCGGACACCTTCGTGGCCGGCAGCGCCATCTTCGGCCATCCGGACTACGCCCGGGTCATCGCGGAGATGCACGCCGCGGTCGCCGCCGCCCGGGCCTGAGGCAAAAAAAAGCGGCCGATGCCAAAAGGGTGGGCATCGACCGCCGGAGAGAGGGTGGAGGCAATCCCGCCTCCGTCTTTCTTCCTTGCGATGGCCTGCGATTCTCCCGATTCAGGATGATGACCACGTGACGGCGCAAGGGCGCCCCGGCTACAGTGCGCCGATGTCCCATCGGGTCCCGCAACGCGTCCTCCCGGCCGGCCGGTCCTGGCGATGGCGGCCTTCGGCTGCCGTCGCCACCGCCCCTTCGCCTGCCCAGGACGCCCCCCCCGAAGTCGCCCGCCCCGCACACCCAAGCGCAGTTCCAGCAGTACGCCGCTGACGGTTACACCCTCGTGCCGGTGGTGCGCGAGGTGCTGTCCGACCTCGACACCCCGCTGTCGGTCTACCTCAAGCTCGCCGACGGCCCGCACACCTACCTGTTCGAGTCGGTCGAAGGCGGCGAGCGCTTCGGCCGCTATTCGATCATCGGCCTGCCGGCGCGGCGCGTGCACGCCTTCGCCGGCAACACGCTCTACACCACCGAGGACGGCGAGCTGGTCGAGGCGCGCGAGGTCGCCGACCCGTTCGCCGAGGTCGAGCGCCTGCGCGAGGCGCAGCGGGTGCCGAAGATCGCCGGGCTGCCGGGTTTCACCGGCGGCCTGGTCGGCTGGTTCGGCTTCGAGTGCGTGCAGTACCTCGAGCCGCGCCTGCGCGGCGGCCCCGCCCAGCCCGACGAGCTCGGGACCCCGGACATCCTGCTCATGCAGAGCGAGGAAGTCGCGGTGTTCGACAACCTCAAGGGCCGGCTGTACCTCATCGTGCACGCCGATCCGCGCGAGCCGCACGCCTTCGCGCGCGCCAACCGGCGGCTGGACGCGCTCGCCCACCGCCTGCGCCACGGCGGCGCCGGCTATCCGGAGACGCTGGTGCCGGCGGCGCTGGACGAAAGCCACTTCGTCTCCGGCTTCACCCGCGAGGGCTTCATCGCCGCGGTGGAGAAGTCGAAGGACTACATCCGCGCCGGCGACGTCTTCCAGGTGGTGCTCTCGCAGCGGCTGTCGGTGCCCTTCCAGGCGCGGCCGGTCGACGTGTACCGGGCGCTGCGCGCGCTCAATCCGTCGCCCTACATGTATTTCCTCGACGTCGGCGGCACCCAGGTGGTCGGCTCCTCGCCGGAGATCCTGGTGCGCCTGCAGCACGCCGACGGCCAGGGCATCGTCACCGTGCGCCCGATCGCCGGCACCCGCCCGCGCGGCGCCACCCCGGCGCAGGACGCGGCGCTCGAGGCCGAGCTGCTGGCCGACCCGAAGGAGCGCGCCGAGCACCTGAGGCTGATCGACCTCGGCCGCAACGACGTCGGCCGCGTCAGCGCGGCGGGCACGGTGGAGGTCGGCGAGCGCTTCGTGATCGAACGCTACAGCCACGTCATGCACATCGTCAGCGAAGTCACCGGCCGGCTGCGCGACGGGCTCACCCATGCCGACGTGCTGCGCGCGACGTTCCCGGCCGGCACCGTCAGCGGCGCGCCGAAGATCCGCGCGCTGGAAGTGATCCGCGAGCTCGAACCGATCCGCCGCAATGTCTATTCCGGCGCGGTCGGTTACATCGGCTGGCACGGCGACGCCGACACCGCGATCGCGATCCGCACCGCGGTCATCCAGGACGGCAGGCTGCACGTGCAGGCCGGCGCGGGCATCGTCCACGACTCCGACCCCGCCAAGGAGTGGGAGGAGACGATGAACAAGGGCCGCGCGCTGTTCCGCGCCGTGGCGGAGGCCGCGAAGGGGCTGTAGCGGCGGCCGCGGCCAGGCGCGTGCTGCCCGCGCCGCTGATCGCAGGAGGCTAGTGCGGATGCCGGCCGAGCTCGTGCCAGCTCTTCTCGCTGACGTCCACGTCGAACTTCTTCGCCGCGGCCTGGATCCGCTTCCACGCCTCGTCGCGTTCGGCGTCGGTCACGTCCTCGACCTGGTCGAAGCGCCCGATCGCGTTGCGCACGTGGGTGGCGTCCTCCAGCGGTTCCTTGCGCTGCTTCGGGAAGGCGAACTGGCGTTCGCCGAGGTCGTTGCGCTTGTCGGCATCGAGCCTGGCCATGGAAGCTCTCCTCGCGCGGGCGTCCGATCATCCCGCGCCTGCCGTCAACGTCGTGCGTGCGACGGCGCACGGCACGCGCGGCACGGCTAAATTTTCTGTAATGCCGCCGCAACGCCGGCGGCAGCGGCGCGCAGGCAGGGTGGGCGGGCAGGCGACGCATGGCCTGCTCCACTCCTTCCTCGAGAGGCACCGCATGAAGACCACCCCGCTCCTGCTCGCGCTCGGCCTCGCCCTGGCCGCCACCGCCGCGCTCGCACAGCCCGCCCCGGCCCAGGACGCGACGCCCGCCCCGGCCGCCGCGCCGGCGAAGGCCGCCGCGGCCGCGGCCCCCGCCAAGCCGACGCACAAGCACCATCGCCGCCACCGCCACGCCGCGGCGGCCAAGGCGACCAAGGCCAGCGACAGCAGCAAGACCGGCACCAGCGGCGACGCCGGCAAGACCGGCTGATCCAGCGCAACGCATGCCGCCGGCGCACGCCGGCGGTATGCTCTGGCGCGGTTCGTGGAGGCGTGATGCGCATCCTGCTGGTCGAAGACGATGCCCACACCGCCGGGTTCATCGGCAAGGGCCTGCGCGAGGACGGGCACGCCGTCGATACCGCCGCCGACGGCCGCGACGGCCTGTTCCTGGCCACCACCGAAACCTACGACGCGGTCGTGCTGGACCGCATGCTGCCCGCGCTCGACGGCCTGACCGTGCTGCAGACCCTGCGCGGCGCCGGCAACCACACGCCGGTGCTCCTGCTCACCGCGCTCGGCGACGTCGACCACCGCGTCGAGGGCCTGCGCGCCGGTGCCGACGACTACCTCGTCAAGCCTTTCGCCTACGCGGAACTCGCCGCGCGCCTGGACGGCATCGCGCGACGGGGCCAGGCCGGCGCCGGCCAGCCGACCCGGCTGCGGGTGGCCGACCTGGAACTCGACCTGCTCTCGCGCGAGGCCAACCGCGCCGGCAAGCGCATCGAGCTGCTGCCGCGCGAGTTCCGCCTGCTCGAGTACCTGATGCGCCAGGCCGGGCGCGTGGTGACCCGCACGATGCTGCTGGAAGCGGTGTGGGACTACCACTTCGATCCGCAGACCAACGTCATCGACGTGCACATCAGCCGGTTGCGGCAGAAGATCGACGCCGGCTTCCCGAAGCCGTTGCTGCACACCGTGCGCGGCGCGGGCTACCGGCTCGGCGGCTGACGCGGTGCGCCTGCCGCGCCTGCCACGCGCGACCAGCACGCGCCTCGCGCTGGCGGTGGCGCTCGCCTTCCTCGTCGCCTGCGTGCTGCTCGGCACGGCGGTGCAGTACACCGTTTCGCGCCTGCTGCTGGCCGACACCCGCGCGGTGATCCGCGCCGACGCCTCCGGCCTGGTCGAGATCTACCGCGACGACGGCGCCGCCGCGCTGCTGGACGAGGTGCGCGACCGCGCCGAGGCGCCGGACGACCCCGACGCGGTGTACGCGCTGTTCGCGCCTGACGGCCGGCTGCGCGCGGGCAGCCTGGCCCGGCTCCCGGCGTACCCGCGCGGCAGCCACTTGATCGAGTTCGACGAACGCGGCTCCGGCAGCCGGCCGCAGCGCGTGGTCGCCTACCTGCAGCGCCTGCGTGGTGGCGAGCTGCTGGTCACCGGCCTGCGCACGCGCTCGCAGGACCGCTTCCTGGCACTGATGCTGCGCACCGCGCTTGGCGCACTGGTCGCGGCGGCGACGCTGGCCGGGGTGGTCGGCTGGGCGACCTCGCGCTGGGTATCGCAGCGCCTGCGCACGCTCGACGACACCGCCGCCCGCGTGGGCAACGGCGAGCTCGCGCTGCGCGCGCCGCTGGACGGCAGCGACGACGCCTTCGACCGCCTGGCGCGCCGCTTCAACGGCATGCTCGACCGCATCGGCGAGCTGGTCGACGGCATCCGCCACGCCACCGACCACATCGCCCACGACCTGCGCACGCCGCTCACCCGCCTGCGCAACCGGCTGGAGGAGTTGCGCGCCGGCGCCGACGCACCCGCGGCGACGCTGGACGCGGCGATCGGCGAAACCGACCAGCTGCTGCAGTCCTTCGGCGCGCTGCTGCGGCTGGCGCGGATCGAGGCGCAGGCGCCGCCGACCGATGCGCCGGTGCTGGCGCTGGACGCGATCGCGCGCGACGCGATGGAGCTGTACCTGCCGATCGCCGCCGAGCGCGGCACCGTCCTGCACGGCGAACTGGAGCCCGCCGCGGTGCGCGGCGACGGTGACCAGCTGTTCCAGTTGCTGGTGAACCTGCTCGACAACGCGGTGAAGTTCGGCGCCGGCGGCGAACTGCGGGTGGCGGTGCGCGCGCACGGCGGCGAGGTGGTGGTGGATGTCGCCGACCGGGGCCCCGGGATCCCCGTCGGCGAACGCGAGCGCGTGTTCGACCGCTTCCAGCGCCTGGAAGCCCACCGCGGCTCGCCCGGCACCGGCCTCGGCCTGAGCCTGGTGCGGGCGATCGCGCTGCGCCACGGCGGCCAGGTCGCTCTGCTCGACAACGCGCCGGGCCTGCGCGTGCGGGTCGTGCTGCCGACCGCGGGAGCCGACGCGCCGGCCTGAGCCCGCGCCCGCGGCGGTTTGCCACGCCCGCGCGGCGCGGCCAGAATGCGCCTTCCCCGCGGACCGGATGCGCTGCCGTGCTGTTGATGATCGACAACTACGACAGCTTCACCTGGAACCTCGTGCAGTACCTGCAGTCGCTGGGCGCCGAGGTGCGGGTCGAGCGCAACGACGCGCTCACCGTCGACGAGATCGAGGCGCTGGCGCCCGCGCGCATCGTCATCTCGCCCGGCCCGTGCACGCCGAACGAGGCCGGCGTGTCGCTGGAGGTGATCCGCCGGCTCGGGCCGCGCACGCCGATCCTCGGCGTGTGCCTCGGCCACCAGGCGATCGGCCAGGCCTACGGCGGCGACGTGGTGCGGGCGAAGTCGATCATGCACGGCAAGACCTCGCGCATCCGCCACGCGGGACGGGGCGTGTTCGCCGGCCTGCCGGACGGCTACGAGGCCACCCGCTACCACTCGCTGGTGGTCGCGCGCGAGACCCTGCCCGACTGCCTCGAGGTCACCGCCTGGACCGACCACGCCGACGGCTCCTTCGAGGAGATCATGGGCCTGCGCCACCGCGAGCACCCGGTCGAGGGCGTGCAGTTCCACCCGGAATCGATCCTCACCGAACACGGCCATGCCATGCTGAAGAACTTCCTGGAGCAGACGCCATGACTGACACCATCGTCGACCTGCGCAGCGACACCGTCACGCAGCCCACGCCCGG
>JBQCFN010000273.1:0-18889 GCA_051959035.1 Lysobacteraceae bacterium
GTCGCTGGTCATCCTTTCGCTGGCGCGCACGCGCGAACGCGCCGAAAACCTGGCCGAACGCATGGCCGAGTCCTACCGGCGCAGCGAGGTGCGCTTCCGGGCGGCGATGCAATTCTCGGCGATCGGCCAGGCGCTGCTCGATCGCCGCGGCCACATCGTCGAGGCCAATGCGTCGCTGGCACGGATCCTGGGCACCAGCCGCGAGCGCCTGGTCGGCACGTCGTTCGGCAGCCACTTCGTCGACGAGGCGGACCCGATCCGGACCCGCGAGATGGAGGCGATGCCCGAGGGCGTGGTGCGCACCACCCGCAGCCTGCGCCGCACCGACGGCGACGTGCGCCAGGCCCAGCTCACCTTCGCGCCGGTGCCGGGCGACCTCGGGCAGGACATCGCCCGGCTGGTGCAGGTGGAGGACGTCACCGACCGCGTGCGCGCCGAGGCGCAGGTGCTGGCGCTCAACCGCTCGCTGGAGGCGCGCGTGGCCACCCGCACGCACGAGCTGACCGTGGCCAACCGCGAGCTGGAGCGTTTCGCCTACAGCGTCTCGCACGACCTGCGCGCGCCGCTGCGCGCGATCGACGGCTTCAGCCGCCTGCTCGGCGAGCGCTACGCCGGCGCGCTCGGCGACGATGGCCGCGAGTACGTCGCGCGCGTGCGCAGCGCCGCCGCGCGCATGGGCGAGCTGATCGATTCGATGCTGAAGATGGCCCGGCTAAGCCGCGGCGACCTGCGCCTGCGCGACCTCGACCTCTCGCGCATGGCCGCCGAGCTCGTCGCCGAGCTGCGCGCCAGCGAGCCGCATCGCAACGTGGAGGCGGACATCCAGCCGGGGCTGGTGGCGGTCGGCGATCCCGGCCTGGCGCGCAGCCTGCTGCAGAACCTGCTCGGCAACGCGTGGAAATTCACCCGCCAGCGCGAGGACGCCCGGGTGGCGTTCGGGCGCACGCCGGCAGGGGAGTTCTTCGTGCGCGACAACGGCGCCGGCTTCGATCCGGCCTACGCCGACAAGCTGTTCCGTCCGTTCCAGCGCCTGCACAGCCAGGCCGAATTCGCCGGGCACGGCATCGGCCTGGCCTCGGTGAAGCGCATCGTCGAGCGCCACGGCGGCAGCCTGCGCGCCGAAGGCAGGCCGGGCGAGGGCGCGACGTTCTACTTCACCCTGCCCGAGCGTGCGCCGGAGGCGTGACGCGGGGCAGGGCGGTCAGGCGTCCTTGTTGTGCCTGCGCAGCAGGCGCTGCTTCTCGCGCGCCCAGTCGCGCTCCTTGCTCGCCTCGCGCTTGTCGTGCGACTGCTTGCCCTTGGCCAGCGCGACTTCCGCCTTCACCTTGTTTCCCTTCCAGTACAGCGCGGTCGGCACGAGCGTGTAGCCGTCGCGCTGCACGCGGCCGACCAGCACGTCGATCTCGTGCCGGTGCAGCAGCAGCTTGCGGGTGCGGTGGGCGTCGGCGACGACGTGGGTGGAGGCGGAGATCAGCGGGGTGATCTGCGCGCCGAACAGGTACAGCTCGCCGTCGCGGATCACCGCGTAGCTCTCCCCAATGTTGGCGCGCCCGGCGCGGATTGCCTTCAGCTCCCAGCCCTGCAGCGCGAGGCCGGCCTCGTAGCGCTGCTCCAGGTGGTAGTCGTGGCGCGCGCGCTTGTTCAGCGCGATGGTGCCGCCGCCGTTTGCCTTATCCTTGCCGGATTGCTTCTTGCCCATTGGCGCCATTGTCCCGGAAGCCGGGCCGGCGCGCGAGCCGAACCCGCCACCATGCCGAAGATCCAGCGCAGCGCCCTCGTCGAGCACTCGGCCTCGCGGATGTTCGCGCTGGTGAACGACGTCGCCGCCTATCCGCGCCGGTTCGGCTGGTGCGAATCGGCGCAGGTGCTGGAGGCGGACGAGCGCCACCTCGTCGCGCGGCTGGACCTCGGCCTGGCCGGCCTGCGCACCTGGTTCACCACCGAGAACACGCTGGCGCCACCGCACCACATCGACATGCAGTTGCGCGACGGCCCGTTCAGGCGGCTGTCTGGGCGCTGGCAATTCCATGCGCTGGACGAATCGGCGTGCAAGGTGTCGCTCACGCTCGACTTCGAGCCGCAGAGCCGGCTGCTGCTGCCCGCGCTGACGCTCGGGTTCCAGGGCCTGGCCGACCGCATGGTCAACGACTTCGTGCGCGTGGCCGACGCCGGCGAGGACGCGTGAGCGGCACGCTCCGCGTCGAGGTGGTGATGGCCTGGCCGCGCCGCCACCGGGCGGTCGCGCTCGTGCTGCCGGGCGGCGCGTGCGTCGGCGATGCGCTGGCCGCCGCCGGCTTTCCCGCCGATGGCATCGCCGGCATTGCGGTGTTCGGCGAGCGCGCGACACCGGCCACGCCATTGCGCGACGGCGACCGGGTCGAGCTGTTGCGCGCGCTGCAGGCCGATCCGAAGGACGCCCGCCGCCGCCGCGCCGCGGCGCAGCGGGCCCGATAGCACGACGCCCGGCGAACCGGGCGTCCTGGGTGCGGGGAAGGGCGCCTCAGCGGCGCTTCTTCTTGTCCTTGGCGAGGTTGCCGAAGCGGGCCATGCGCCTGGACAGCTCGTCGTCCTGTTCCGGGAAGTAGCTGCCGTCCCACTTCACCAGCGCGTCGTTCTCGAACCACAGCGTGAGGTTCTTGACGTCCATGTGGCCCAGCCGGTTGGTGCGCTCGCTGGCCGTGTAATCCCAGCGGTCGTGGTGGAACGGATCCTGGATCGACGGCGTGCCGAGCAGGCGTTCGACCTGCTGCTTGCTCATGCCTTCCTGCAGCTGGTCGGCCGCGGCCTTCTCGATCAGGTTGCCCTGGTAGATCGGCTGCTTGTACAGGATGCCGCAGCCGGCGGTGGCGGCGGCGAGGGCGGCAACGAGCAGGAACTTGCGCATCGGGAGGCTCGGGGGCAAAAACGCGCCGATGATACACTGAAGCGCTTGCCGCGGCCGGACGCGCGCGGCCCCAGGGAGCGGCGATGACGACGGAAACCGAGGACCTGCGCAAGGCCGGGCTCAAGGTCACGCATCCGCGCATGCGCATCCTGGCGCTGCTGGAACAGCTCAAGCCGCGCCACATGACGGCCGAGGACATCTACCGGCACCTGATCGAGCAGGGCGAGGAAATCGGCCTGGCGACGGTGTACCGCGTGCTCACCCAGTTCGAGGCGGCGGGCCTGGTGCTCAAGCACAACTTCGAGGGCGGCCACGCGGTCTACGAGCTCGACCGCGGCGAGCACCACGACCACATGGTCGACATCGAGAGCGGCAAGGTCATCGAGTTCCAGAGCGACGAGATCGAGGAGCTGCAGCGGCGCATCGCCGCCAGGCACGGCTACCAGATCGAGGATCACGCGCTGGTGCTGTACGTGCGCAAGAAGCGCTGAGCGGCCGGCGCGGCGCCACGCGCCGGCTCACTTCTCGACGAACGCCCGCTCGAACACGTACTGCCCCGGCACGCCGATGCGCGGCGCCGCGGTGAAGCCGCGTTCGTCGAGCAGCGCGCGGAAGTCGGCCAGCATCTGCGGGCTGCCGCAGACCATCGCGCGGTCGTGCGCCGGGTCTAGCGGCTCGAGTCCGAGCTGCTCCATCATCCGCCCGCTGGCCATGAGGTCGGTCAGCCGGCCGCGCTGGTCGCGGCCCTCGAACGTGAAGGCTTCGCGCGACACCGCGGGGTAGTAGCGCAACTGGCGCGTGATCTGCTCGCCGAGGTACTCGTGGTGCGGCAGCTCGCGGGTGATGTAGTCGCGATAGGCGAGGTCGCGCGCGCTGCGCACGCCGTGGCAGAGGATGACGCG
Source organism: Lysobacteraceae bacterium (assembly GCA_051959035.1). Classification (GTDB taxonomy): domain Bacteria; phylum Pseudomonadota; class Gammaproteobacteria; order Xanthomonadales; family Xanthomonadaceae; genus JABFWF01. Next base: position 3,787 of record JBQCFN010000273.1, read on the forward strand.
CTCGAAGCGCTCGTAGGTGGCCGGATCCTTGACCACCGCCAGCCACGGTGCGAAGCCGGTGCCGGTGCCCAGCAGGTACAGGTTGCGCCCCGGATGCAGGTCGCTGACCAGCAGCGTGCCGGTCGGCTTGCGGCCGATCAGCACGCGGTCGCCCGGCTGGACGTGCTGCAGCCGCGAGGTCAGCGGCCCGTTCGGCACCTTGATGCTGAAGAACTCGAGCTGCTCCTCCCAGTTCGCGCTGGCGATCGAATAGGCGCGCAGCAGCGGCCGCCCGTCGGTCTCCAGCCCGATCATCACGAACTGGCCGTTCTCGAAGCGGAACCCGTCGTCGCGGGTGGTGGTGAAGCTGAAGTAGTCGTCCGTCCAGTGGCGGACGTCCAGCACGGTTTCGGTGCCGAAGGCGGAGGACATCGGGAAGGGGGAGGAGAAGCGAGTCGCGCATTTTACCCGCCGCCGACGAACGGGTGTCCGTCCCGCCCGCGAGCGGGCGTTGTGACTCGACGGGCACGCATCGGAGCCGCGCGCATGAACGCCTCCCTCCCGGGCCTGCTGGCCCTGGCAGCCACTGCCGCCCTCGCCACGGCCGCGGACTCGCCGCGCGCCGCGCGGGCCGTGGCCGCGCAGGCCCGCTCGTCCGCGGTTGCACCGGCCCGCCAGGCCCCCGCGGCGGGAACCGCCGCGTCCAAGCCGGCCAAGTCCAACGCCCCGCTGGTCAAGCTCGAGATCGTCGCGCCGCTGTACAAGCCCAAGCTGCCGTACGGCGTGCAGTTCGCGAGCGGCTGGCCGTTGGTCATCCGCGCGGTGGGATCGCCCACGGCGCTCGGCATCGCCACCAACGCCGCGCCGCAGCAGTTCGCCGGCATCGGCCAGACCGGCTATCTCGTGCTGCGCGACCCCGACGGTTGCTTGGAGCTGCCGCCGCCGTTCTTCCGCGGCGACTCGCCGTGCTCGAACGCGCCCCCGGATGAAACCTACGTCGAATTCACGCCCGACAGCGACCAGCCCGGGATGGCCGACGCGGGCGGCAATCCGGGGCGGCTGCTGGCGCTCGCGGACCCGGCGACCAGCGGGCCATCGCTGTTCGACGGCGTCGGCGACACCAACGGCGACAACCTCCTGGACCCGGTCGAGATCCCGGTCGGGCCGGCCACCGGGGGCAACGTGTCCGACGGCGTCGGCTATGGCGCCGACGACGACCTGCCGGGCCTGGTGGTGCTCTCGCCGGTCGGCCCCGGGCGGGTGCTCAACGCCGACTTCAGCCGCCCGGCGGTGCTGGCCGAGCGCAACCTCGCCGGCTTCCTTGGCCAGGTCGGGTACGAACTCGCCGACCCACATCGTTCGACCAGCTTCACCGCGACGATGCTGGTGCCGAACGGTCTGGTCGCGCCGATCGTCAAGGTGGACGGTTGCGTCGGCACGCCGGTGAACGGGATCTGCGACGGCGCCACCCGCTACCAGGTCGACGGCGGACCGCTCCGCCAGGACCTCGGCAACATCGGCGTGCAGGCGCTGTATCCGCACGTGCTCAACGCGTGGCCCTACTACGAGATCCGGGCGTTCATGGTCAGCGGCATCGCGCCGTCGGTGCTGCAGGACCTCAACCATGACGGCCAGGTCACCGCCGCCGATGCCCGCCTGGGCGGCTATCAGGTGGTCTCGAACGAGGACGTGGTGCGCGTGCGGCAGTACGCGACCGACCTCTGCACCGGCGTGGCGCTGGCCAACGTGGTCTACGCCGACTTCGACGGCAACGGCGTGGCGACCTCGGAGTTCGTCTGCCCGGCGGGCCCCGGGCAGATCACCCGGCCGCCGCAGTAGTCAGCCGAGGCTGCGCAGCAGCTCGCGGGCGCGGCGGCGGTCGGCTTCGAGGTCCAGGCGCAGGTCGCCGGGCGGTTCCGGCCGGCTCGCTTCCAGCGCGGTGCGTCGCGCGCCGGCGAGGTCGCCACCGGCCCGCAGCGCACGCGCCAGCGGCAGCGCATAGGCGTCGTACTCGTAGCCGGGCGCCGCGTGGGCCTGGCGCAGCAGCCGCAGCGCGCCGGCGACGTCGCCCTGGCGCAGGCGCCATTCGCCCTCGAGCACGTCGGCCGCCTTGTGCGCCTTGCGGTTGTCGGCGGTGTCCGCCTGCGCGCGCAGCTGCGCCAGCGTCGCCTGCAGCGCGGCGCCATCGCCGGCCGCGAGCTCGGCGAGGCCGCGGACGTAGAGGTAGCGCACCGGCGGCCCGGGCGAGCGTGCCACCGCCTGCTGCGCGAGCGCGCGTGCGCTGGCGGCGTCCCCTGCGTCGAGCGCGCAGCGCGCGCGGGTCGCCAGTTCCAGCGAGACGCGCACCTGTTCGGCGGCGATGACGGCGTGCGCCTGGTCCAGCGCGCGCAGCGCATCGGCGCAACGCCCGGACGCGCGCAGGATGCCGGCGAGGTCGAACGCGGCGCTGATCCGCTGTGACGGGGCGAAGTCGCCCGCCACCATCGACTGCAGCCCGGCGACCGCCGCCTGCGGCTGGCCGCGCAGCACGTCGATGCGCGCCAGCCGCAGCTGCGCGTCGCCGAAGGCCGGGTCGTGCCGCAGCGCTTCGCGGTAGCGGGTGGCCGCCTCGTCCAGCCGGCCGCGCAGGAAGGCGGATTCGCCCGCCAGGAAGGACGCATTGGGATTGTCCGGGGCGATCCGCAGCAGCCGGGCGATCGCCTCGTCCGCGCGCGGGTAGTGGCCCAGGCGCAGGCTCTGGTCGGCGACCGCGCTCCAGCCCACTTCGTCGCCCGGATCCTGCTGCACCAGCGTCTCCGCCTCGGCGAGCGCGTCGGCCGTGCGGTCCTCGTCGATCAGCACGTACAGCAGCAGCGCGCGCGCCTCGGACTCGTACGGGTACTGGGCGAGCAGGGCGCGGTAGCGCCGCTCCGCCTCGGGGTAGTCGCGGCGGAAGTAGGCCTCGCCGGCGGCGATGTAGGCGCGGTCGCGTTCGGGCAGGCGGGCGGCGTCGCGGCGCGCGGCCTCGATCTGCTTCAGCGCGCCATCGGTGTCGCCCAGCGCGGCGAGCGTGTGCGCGAGGCGGTAGCGGGCGATCGCGAAGTCCGGCGCGCGCTGCACCGCGGCCGCGAAGCCGTTGCGCGCGTCGGCGTAGTCGAAGCGCAGGAAGTTCTCCATCCCCGCGATGAAGGCTTCGTAGGCGGACGGGTTGCGCGCGGCGAAGTCGGCGGCGAACACGTCGATGCGCTCGGTGCCCGGCAGCCCGAGGCCCTGGCGCACCACCGAGGCGATGGTGCTCGCGTAGGACAAGGCCTGGTCGGTGGACAGGCCTTCCTGGCGGTTGGCGCCGAGCTCGACGTTGCGCCGCAGATCGGTCAGGCGCGAGGTCACCGTCAGTCCCCTGGGCGTGCGCAGCACCTCGCCGGTGAGCACGTGGGTGATGCCGGCGTCGGCGGCGTCCGCCAGCAGCGCCTGCGGGTCCTTCGCGCCGGCGGCGAGGCGCGCGGTGCGGCCGGGGGAGACCACGACGATCGCATGCGACTGCGCGAGCTCGTCGCGCACCAGGGCGGCGATGCCCGGGCCGGTCCAGTCCAGGTCGCGGTGGCCGGTGAGGTTGTCGAGCGGCAGCACCGCGACCACCGGCAGTTCGTCCGGCCGGGCCTGGCGGGTGAACTCGCTCTCGCCGGTGTGCGCCAGGCGCGCGGTCCACAGCCACACGGTGCCGCCGACGATCAGCGCCAGCAGCGGCGCCGCCAGCAGCGGACGCAGCCACCAGCGCGGCGGGCGCCGGCCCTGCGGGTACTTGCCTTCCTCCGGCGCGGTGATGCGCAGGCCGCCGCGCGCGGAGAAGTCGAACACCCAGGCCAGCACCACGGCCACCGGGAATCCGGCGAACGCGGCCACCAGCACCGCGCGCAGCGTCCAGTCGGGCATGCCGAAGGCGGGAAAGGCGATCGAGGCGGCCTGCACGAAGGCCCACGCGGCCACCACGTAGAAGCCCACCGCGCCGAACATGCGCCGCCGGCGCAGGTCGCGCCACAGGCGCTGCGCGCGGCGGCGGGTCATCGCGACCGTTCCGTGGAACTCGGCCTGGCCAGGCCGGATGCGCCGGACACCATGGGTTTCTCCGGCAACGCGAGGGGAGCCCGCTGGCTACAACGGCCGAGCGGCCGCGATCAGGTCATGGCCGTGCCGGCGCCGCGGCGGGGAGCGCATAGGCCATCAGCGCATCGCCCATCTTCGTGCCGAGCGAGCCGTGCCCGCCCGCCATCACCACCACGTACTGGCGACCGCTGCGCGGCGACACGAAGGTCATCGGCGTCGCCTGGCCGCCGGCGGGCAGCCGGCCCTTCCACAGCACCTCGCCGGTGGCGACGTCGTAGGCGCGCAGCCAGTAGTCGAGCGCGCTGCCGAGGAAGGCGAGGCCGCCGCCGGTGACCAGTGGGCCGCCGAGGCTGGGGACGCCGAGCGGCAGCGGGACCGGGATCGGCGCGCGGTCGCGCACGGTGCCGTTCCTGTGCATCCACACCTTGCGCATCGTGCGCAGGTCGACCGCGGCCATGTAGCCCCACGGCGGCGCCTGGCAGGGAAAGCCGAGCGGCGACAGCAGCGGATGCAGGTCCACCGAGAACGGCGTGCCGGCCATCGGCTGCAGGCCGAGTTCGCCGCCGCGCTTGCTCTCCGGATCGACCTGGCTGCGCGGATAGAGCTTCGACACGAAGGCGAAGTAGTTCGGGTTGCCGATCAGCAGCTGGCGCGCCGGGTCGATGGCGACGCCGCCCCAGTCGAACACGCCGTAGTTGCCCGGATACACGATCGAGCCCTGCAGCGAGGGCGGGGTGAAGATGCCGTCGTAGCGGTAGCCGCGGAAGATGCCGCGGCACACCAGCTGGTCGAACGGGGTCGTGCCCCACATGTCGGCCTCGCGCAGCGGACGCTCCGGCTTGAAGCTGAGGGTGGAGAAGGGCTGCGTGGGCGAGACGCGGTCGCCCGGCGCGGCCCCCTGCGGCACCGGCTGCTCGGGCGCCGGCACCAGCAGGCGGCCGTCGCGGCGGTCGAGCACGTAGAGGTCGCCGCGCTTGGACGAGGCGACGAGCGCTGGCACCTTGCCCTGCGCGGTATCGAGGTCGACCAGGCTCGGCTGCCCGCCGATGTCCATGTCCCACAGGTCGTGGTGCACGGTCTGGTAGACCCAGCGCAGCCTGCCGGTGGCGATCTCGAGCGCAACGATCGCGCTGTTGAAGCGCTCGCCGGCCGGAATGCGGTTGCCGCCCCAGATGTCCGGGGTCTGGTTGCCCATCGGGAAATACGCCAGGCCGAGGCGCTCGTCGGCGGCCGCCACGCTCCAGCTGTTGGGCGAATTGCGCACGTAGTGATGGCCCGGCGGCAGCGGCGCGGTTTCGGTCGGATTGCCGGAATCGAAGTTCCACAGCAGCGCGCCGCTGTCGATGTCGAAGCCCATGATCACGCCGGACGGCTCGTCGGTGGACGCGTTGTCGGTGACGCTGGCGCCGGCGATCAGGACGCGTCGGGTCACCAGCGGCGGCGAGGTCGGGTTGAGGTAGCCGGGGATGACGCGCCCGTGGTTCTGCTTGAGGTCGACCACGCCGTCGTGGCCGAAGAAGGTGCAGGGCTGGCCGGTGTCGGCGTTGATCGCGACGAGGGTAGCGTCGGCGGTCGGCGCGTAGATGCGGCGCGGGCACTGCGCGACCGCGTCGGCATGGGAGACGCCGCCGTCCGCGCGCGCGCCCTCGCGCTGCGCGGGGGAGGCGACACTCGGGTGCGGGCCGGTGCGCGCGCCGCCGCCGTCGCGTCCGGATGCAGTCGCGATGGGCGTGGCGGGCGTGGTGGTGGCCGCGCCATCCAGCCACGCATAGCCGTTGGCGTCGTAGTAGGACACGCCGCGGCAGATCATGTGCTGGTAGTTGCGTGCGTTGCGGTTGATGTGCGGGTCGAAGCGCCACTTTTCCTTGCCGGTGTCCGGATCGAGCGCGATCACCAGGTTGTGCGGCGTGCACAGGTAGAGCAGGCCGTTCGCGGCGAGCGGCGTGACCTCCGCGGCGAATTCCCCGGGGTCGCCCGGCCCCTGCAGGTCGCGCGTGTGGTAGGTCCACGCCAGTTCCAACGTGCCGACGTTGCCGCGGTTGATCTGCGCGGCCGGCGAGTAGCGGTTGCCGTAGGTCGAACGGCCGTACGCCGGCCACAGGCCCGGCGCGACGCCGGGGGCGTCGTCGCGCGGCGCCAGCGCCATGCGCGCTTCATCGAAGCGGCCGGCGAGGTCGTGCGGCTTGCGCGACAGCGCGTAGGCGCTCACCGCCAGCATCAGCACGAGCACCGCCCCGAGCGCGATGCGTTCGGTCGGCGCGGGCAGCACCGCGTCCGCGCGCGCGGGATCGAAGCGCCGCCCGATCCACGGCAGCAGCATCCACACGCCGACCACGAACCACACGTCCATGCGCGGCAACAGCTGCCACCAGTCGAAGCCGACTTCCTCGATCGACCACAGCAGCGTCGCCAGCAGGAACAGCGCGAACAGCCACCAGGCCAGCCGGCTGCCGCGCGCGAGCAGGGCGCCGCTCGCCAGCACGGCGAGGCCGCCGGCGAGGTAGTAGGGCGAGCCGCCGCGCGCCACCAGCCAGGCGCCGCCGGCGCCCAGCGCCAACCCGAGCAGGGCGACGATCCAGCCGGTGATGCGGGTCGCGGCGTTGGCGCGCAGGTGGTCGTTCATGGCATCTCTCCCGGCGGGGGGGCGCCTCAGCGCGGCCCGTGTTCCTCGTGCGGCTTGGCCCGGCGGTCGCCGAGCAGGGCGCTGAGCACGATCGCGATGCCGAGCCCGCTGCCCACCAGGAACAGCAGCAGCGCGACCAGCGGATAGCCGAACAGCGTGGCCTTCGTCTCGATCCGCATCATCAGCGCCGAGGCGAGGATCAGCGCGGCGGTGACCAGTCCCGCGGCGATGCGGTTGGCGATCTTCTGCAGGCTCTCCATCAGCTTGTCGAAGCCGGTCATGCGGACCTGCAGGCGGTTCTCCGACAGCAGCGAGAGCAGGTCCGACACCTTGCGCGGCGCCTCGCGCAGCAGCGCCTGTACCTCGATCATCTCGCCGGCGATGTTCGACGAGGACAGCGAGCGGCGCAGGCGCTGGCGCATCACGTGCTCGAGGTGGTCCTCGACCACGCATTTCATGTCGATGTCCGGATCGAGCAGGCCGGCCACCTGCTGCAGGTTGAGCAGGGTCTTGCCGAGCAGGCTGAGCTCGGGTGGCGTGCGCAGGCCGCAGGCGGTGGCCAGGCGCACCAGCTCCAGCATCAGCCTGCCTTCCGAACGGCCCTGCATGCCGGTGTGAGCGGCGTAGCGCGCGACCATGTGGCCGATCTCGCGCACGAAGCGTTCGGCGTCGAAGTCCTCCAGCCGCGTGCCGAGGTCGATCGCTTCGTTGGCCACTTCCTCGCCGCGGCCGTCGACCGCCGCGAACAGCAGCTTGAGCAGGCGCTCGCGCTGCTTGGGCGGGACGTGCGCGATCATGCCCAGGTCGAAGAGCGCGAGCCGGCCGTCCGGCGTCACCAGGAGGTTGCCCGGATGCGGATCGGCATGGATCTCGCCGTAGACGAAGACCTGGTCGAGGTAGCCGCGCATCAGCGCCGAGGCCAGCCCGTCGAGCTTCTGCTCGGTGCGGCGCAGTCCGGACAGCGCGGTCACCTTGGTGCCGGTGACCAGGTCCATCGTCAGCACCCGGCCGCGGGTGTAGTCCCACACGGGCGCAGGCACGTAGAGCTCGGGATAATCGCGGAAATGCGAGGCGAAGCGGACCAGGTTCTCGGCTTCGGTGCGGTAGTCGAGTTCCGCGAGCAGGGTCTTGCGGAACTCGTGCACCCAGTCGGCGAAGTGCACGCGCCGGCCGAGGTCGGTCATGCGGTCGGCGCGGCCAGCGAGGCTGGCGAGCGCATCGAGGTCGGTGCGGATGGCCTCGGCGACGCCCGGGCGCTGCACCTTGACCGCGACCTGGCGGCCGCTGCGCAGCGTCGCGCGGTGCACCTGCGCCAGCGACGCGCAGCCCAGCGGCTCCTCGTCGAAGGACTCGAACGCCTTGTGGATGCGCACGCCCAGCTCGTCCTCGACGGTCGCGCGGATCACGTCGAAGGGCACCGGCGCGACCTCGTCCTGCATGCGCTCCAGCGCCGCGATGTAGGCCGGCGGCACCATGTCCGGACGGGTCGACAGCGCCTGGCCGATCTTGACGAAGGCCGGGCCCAGCGCCTCCAGGTCGTCGACGAATTCCTCCGGCTTGCCTTCGGTCGCCGGCGCCGGCGCGTGCTCGGCATCCGCGGCGTCGAGGTCCAGGCCCGTGAACACGCCCGCGCTGCGGTACTTGAGCAGGAAGCGCAGGATCTGGGCGGTGCGGGCGAAGCCGCTGCTGGTTTCGGTCATGGCGACGGGCGGGCTCGGCACGCGGACACAGCGAGCCTAGTCGCGCGCTCGTCAAGGTGGCTTCATCCGCGCGGCGGCAGGATCGTGGCGTGAAAGCGCCCGCCGGCACGCTGTGGACGATCGGCCACTCGACCCGGCCGTGGGAAGAGTTCGTCGCGCTGCTGCGCGCGGAGGCCATCGCCCGCGTGGTCGACGTGCGCCGCTACGCCGGTTCGCGACGCAACCCCCAGTATTCGCCGCTGGCGATGGGGCCGGCGCTGGAGGCGGAAGGGATCGGCTACCTGCCGATGCCCGAGTTCGGCGGCCGGCGCATGCCGCGCGCCGACTCGCCGAACGGCGCCTGGCGGGTGGCGGCCTTCCGCGGCTATGCCGACTACATGGCCAGCGACGAGTTCGCGCAGGCGCGCGGGCGCCTGGTGCGCGAGGCGCGGGCGGCCCGCTGCGCGGTGATGTGCGCGGAGGCGGTGTGGTGGCGCTGCCATCGCCGGCTGATCGCCGACGACTTCAGCGCCCGCGGCTGGCGGGTGCTGCACATCCTCACCGCCGGCCGGGTCGAGCCGCATCCGCTCAACCCGGACGCGCGCATGGTCGGCGACGTGCTGGTGTATCCGCCGGAACAGCCGCCGCTGCTGTGAGCCGGGCGGTCGCGCCCGCCCGCCGCGCGCGCTAGTCGCGATAGCGCCGCAGCAGGTCGCCGTAGGCGTCGATGCGGCGGTCGCGCAGGAACGGCCAGATCCGGCGCACGTCCTCGCTGCGGCGCAGGTCGACCTCGGCCAGCAGCAGCTCCGGCTGCTCGCCCGCCCTGGCGAGGAATTCGCCCTGCGGACCGAGCACGTGGCTGGTGCCCCAGAAGTCGATGCCTGAACGGCCGATCGGCGAGGGCTCGTGGCCCACTCGGTTGCACGACAGCACCGGCAGGCCATTGGCGACGGCGTGGCCGCGGTGGCTGAGGATCCAGGCGTCGCGCTGGCGGTCCTTCTCGGCCTGGTCGTCGTCCGGGTCCCAGCCGATCGCGGTCGGGTAGAGCAGCAGGTCCGCGCCGGCCAGCGCCATCAGCCGCGCGGCCTCCGGGTACCACTGGTCCCAGCACACCAGCACCCCGAGGCGGCCGACCGAGGTGTCGACCGGATGGAAGCCGAGGTCGCCCGGGGTGAAGTAGAACTTCTCGTTGAAGCCCGGGTCGTCGGGGATGTGCATCTTGCGGTACTTGCCCGCGATCGATCCGTCGCGCTCCAGCACCACCGCGGTGTTGTGGTACAGGCCGGTGCCGCGGCGCTCGAACAGCGAGGAGACGATCACCACGCCGTGCCGCTTCGCCAGCGCGCCGAGGCGCTCGGTGGTCGGGCCGGGGATGGCCTCGGCCTGCTCGAACTCGCACACGTCCTGGTGCTGGCAGAAGTAGGCGCCGTTGTGCAGTTCCTGCAGCAGCACCAGGCGCGCGCCCTGGGCCGCGGCCTCGCCGACGCGCCGCTCGATCATCGCCAGGTTGGCGTCGGCGTCGCCATGGTTGCGTTCCTGCACGAGGGCGACGGGGAGGGTGGTGGTCTTCATCAGGCGTTGGCAACCGTGGTTTCAGTGAGCCCTGCCAGGGCGATGCGAGCCGGAGGCGCGAGGCTCCGGGTTCCGCGCGGCGCACTCCGGGGCGCCGGGCGTCAGCCCAGGAGGCCCGCCGGCAGCTGCATGGTGATGCAGTGCAGGCTGCCGTTCTGCCAGATCAGCGGCCGGCACGGGACCTGCACGATTTCGCGACCCGGGAAGGCGTTTTCAAGCACGTTGGCGGCGCGGGCGTCGGCGGGATCGCCATACGCCGGCATCAGCACCGCGCCGTTGACGATGAGGAAGTTCGCGTAGGACGCGGCAAGCCGGCGCCCTTCGTCGACGATCGGACGGGGCCAGGGCAGCGGGAACAGGCGGTAGGGCCGGCCGTCGCGGGTGCGCAGGTTGGCGAGTTCGGCGGCCATCGCCTGCAGCTCGACGTAGTGCGGGTCGTCCGGGTCGTCGCAGTCCTGGAACACGATCGCGTCCGCCGCGGCGAAGCGGGCGAGGGTGTCGACGTGGGCATCGGTGTCGTCCCCCTCGAGATAGCCGTGGTCGAGCCACAGCACGCGCTCCTGCCGCAGCCATCCGGCCAGGCGGGCGGCCAGCGTGTCCCGGTCCAGCTCCGGATGGCGCTCGTGCAGGCAGCGCCAGGTGCTCAGCAGCGTGCCCGCGCCGTCGGTGTCAATGGCCCCACCTTCCAAAGCGAAATCAATGGCTTCGCGCTCACTCTTCAGGAAGGTTCCAGATTGGGACAGGCGCTCCACCAGCTGGTCGTCCTGGCTGGCCTCGAACTTCCCGCCCCAGCCGGTGAAGCGGAAATCGAGCAGGCGGAAGCCGTCGCTCCCGCGCAGCGTGAGCGGGCCGGAGTCGCGCAGCCAGGTGTCGTCGTAGGGCGCGTGCACGAACCGCACCCGCGCCATGTCCACCCGGTTGGAGCGCAGGCGCGCCTCGGCGTAGGTCTGCAGGTCGTCGTCGGCCACGACGATGACGACGTCCTCGAAGCGGGTGGCCGCCGCGACCAGGGCGACGTAGGTCTCCTCGACCTCACCCAGGCGCCCAGCCCAGTCGGTGCCGGGGTGGGGCCAGGCGATGAGGACGGCGGACTGGGGTTCCCACTCGGCGGGAAAGCGAAGCGCGGACATCGACGGGCCCGAACGAAAAAACGGCGGGCATTCTAGCCCGCCGTGCGTCGCGATCCGCCGTCGCCGCGGCGCGCGGCCGTCAGCGTACCGCCGGCTTGGGCCCGATTTCGTCGGCGCCGGCCTTGTTGGCCACCGCATCCACCACCCGGTCCTTTTCGAAGTAGACGGTGAAGGCGGGGTAGTTCCAGCGGTTGATGGTCGGCCAGGCGCGCTTCTGGCCGCCGCGCGGGTCGAGCTTGTCGGTCGGCGCGCCGAAGCGGGCCTGCACCTCGGCCATGGTCATGCCGCGCTTCGGCATCGCGGCCGCGTTTTCCTGCTGGACGCGCTGCACGAGCAGCGTTTCGGCCGACGCGGTGGCGGCCAGGCTGGACAGGGCGAGCAGCAGGACGGCGTGGTGGCGCAGCTTCATGGCAGGGCTCCCGGCTGGATGGGCCGATTGTATGCACAAGCGCGCGAGGCGGTTCCAGCCAGCGGATGCCGGAAACGCCGAAGGCCGCCTCGCGGCGGCCTTCGGTACGTCGAACAGGGCGGGCTTCGGCGCCGCCCGCCTTGGCCAGGCTGGTTGTTTCAGCGCTGGCGCGCCTTGAAACGCGGGTTCGACTTGCAGATCACGAAGACCTTGCCACGACGGCGGACCACCTTGCAGTCGCGGTGACGGGCCTTCGCCGACTTCAGGGAGGACAGCACCTTCATGACGGAACCTCGGCTAACAGGAAATGGGTGGGAACACGAAGCCGCGCATTGTAGCCGGGTTTTTCCCGCCCGTTCAAGCGCTTGCGGCACCCTCGCCGGTCCGGCGGGCGGCGGCCGCTAGAATCGGGGCTTCCCCGACGAGCGCCACCCATGCCCGAGCCCGCCACGCCCGCCGTTCCCGTGCTGACCCTCGACGGCCCCTCGGGCTCGGGCAAGGGCACCATCAGCCGCCTGGTCGCCCGCCGCCTGGGCTGGCACTACCTCGACTCGGGCGCGCTGTACCGCGCGGTCGCCATCGCCGCCGGCTGGGCCGACGTCGACCTGTCCGACCATTCGGCGCTGGTGCGGTGCACCTTCGACACCGATGTCCGCTTCGTCGACGAGGCCGGCGACGAGCCGCGGGTGCTGGTCAACGGCGTGGACGCCACCACCGAGCTGCGCACCGAAACCGCCGGCGCGGCCGCCTCGGCGATCGCCGCCATTCCGGAGGTGCGCTCGGCCCTGCGCGACCGCCAGCGCGCCTTCCGCCAGCCGCCCGGGCTGGTGGCGGATGGCCGCGACATGGGCACGGTGATCTTCCCGGACGCCGCCCATAAGGTGTTCCTGACCGCCAGTGCCGAAGAGCGCGCCGAAAGGCGCTATAAGCAGTTGAAGGACAAGGGGGTTTCGGTTACATTGGCCGGTCTGCTGCGGGAGATCCTCGCCCGCGACGCCCGCGACGCCAGCCGCGCGGTGGCGCCGCTGCGGCCGGCCGACGACGCCGTCTGCATCGACACCACCGGGCTGCCGATCGAAGCGGTCGTCGAACGCGTGCTGGCGTTGTTGCCGGCGCCGGGCGCGAATCGCGCGTAGCAGGCAACCGGCCCGCCGCGGACCCGCGGCGGTCATCCACCAAGACCTGGCGGCGTTCCCCGGGCTTTGCCCGCGAAGACTCCGCCAACCCAACGGGTGGGCCGGCGCGCCACCGCCGCCAGGCGGGGCCGCGGCCCGTGTATCCACCAGAGACTTTTCATGACTCCTGCTGCAACCGAATCCTTCGCCGAACTGTTCGAACAGAGCCAGGCCCACATCGCCAAGCTCAAGCCCGGCGCCATCGTCACCGGCACCGTCGTCGACGTGCGTTCCGACGTCGTCGTCATCAACGCCGGCCTGAAGTCCGAAGGCATCGTGCCGATCGAGCAGTTCCGCAACGACGCCGGCGAGATCGACGTGGGCATCGGCGACACCGTCAAGGTGGCGCTGGACTCGCTCGAGAATGGTTTTGGCGAGACCGTTCTGTCGCGCGAGAAGGCCAAGCGCGCGATGGTGTGGGACGAGCTCGAGGAAGCCCTCGAGAAGAACGAGACCATCACCGGCCGCATCAGCGGCAAGGTCAAGGGCGGCTTCACCGTCGACATCAAGGACGTCCGCGCGTTCCTGCCGGGCTCGCTGGTCGACGTGCGCCCGGTCCGCGACCCGGTGTACCTGGAAGGCAAGGAGCTGGAGTTCAAGCTCATCAAGCTCGACCGCAAGCGCAACAACGTGGTGGTTTCGCGCCGCGCGGTGGTCGAGAGCGAGCATTCCGAGGAGCGCGAGAAGCTGCTGGAGCGCCTGCAGGAAGGCGCGGTCGTCAAGGGCGTCGTCAAGAACCTCACCGATTACGGTGCGTTCGTCGACCTCGGCGGCATCGACGGCCTGCTGCACGTCACCGACATGGCCTGGCGCCGCGTCAACCATCCGTCGGAGATCCTGTCCATCGGCCAGCAGGTCAAGGTCCAGATCATTCGCATCAACCAGGAAACCCACCGCATCTCGCTCGGCATGAAGCAGCTCGAGTCGGATCCGTGGGATGGCATCTCCGCCAAGTACCCGGTTGGCAAGAAGATCTCGGGTACGGTCACGAACATCACCGACTACGGTGCATTCGTTGAGCTGGAGCCGGGCATCGAAGGCCTCATCCACATCTCCGAAATGTCCTGGACCAAGAAGAACGTACACCCCGGCAAGATCCTGTCCACGAGCCAGGAAGTCGAAGTCGTCGTTCTCGAAGTGGATCCGACCAAGCGTCGTATCTCGCTCGGCCTGAAGCAGACGCTGGAAAACCCGTGGGCAGCATTCGCCCGCAACCATCCGGCCGGCACCGAAGTCGAAGGCGAAGTCAAGAACAAGACCGAATTCGGCCTGTTCATCGGCCTCGACGGCGATGTCGACGGCATGGTGCACCTCTCCGACCTCGACTGGAACCGTCCGGGCGAGCAGGTCATCGAGGAATACAACAAGGGCGACGTCGTCAAGGCTGTCGTTCTCGATGTGGACGTCGACAAGGAGCGCATCTCGCTCGGCATCAAGCAGCTTGGCAAGGACGCTGTCGGCGACGCCGCAACGTCGGGCGACCTGCGCAAGAACTCGGTCGTTTCGTGCGAAGTCACGGCTGTCAACGACGGTGGCATCGAAGTCAAGCTCGTCAACCATGAAGAGCTGACCTCGTTCATCCGCCGCGCAGATCTCTCGCGTGACCGTGACGAACAGCGCCCCGAGCGTTTCCAGGTTGGTCAGATTGTTGACGCCCGCGTCATCAACTTCTCCAAGAAGGACCGCAAGGTCGGCCTGTCGATCAAGGCTCTCGAGATCGCAGAAGAGAAGGAAGCCGTCGCACAGTTCGGTTCGTCCGACTCCGGCGCTTCGCTCGGCGACATCCTGGGTGCTGCCCTCAAGAACCGCGAACAGAACTAAGGTTCTCGCGTTTCACAAGAATTGAAGAGCCCGCGTGGAGCGATCCACGCGGGCTTTTTTTGTTTTGAGGGAGAACCGAGGGTGTCGCGAAGTCCCCCTCTGGCTGCCGCCATCTCCCCCACAAGGGGGGAGACGGATGGGGCACCGCCGCGTTCGTCGGCAACGCCATCATGGAGGGGCTATCAATCCCGTAGAGGTCGAGAGGCGGGAAAGGGGTGCGGCATCGTCTCCCTCCCCCTTGTGGGGAGGGTGGGGAGGGGTCATCGCCCTAACCTCAGAACCCGCCGAAGCGCTGATACATATGCAGCGCGCGCTCGGCGTCGGTCGGATTGCGCTTCAGCGGCTCCTCGGCATCGAAGGGGTGTTCCTCGATTTCCGGCTCCTCGCGGCGTTTGGCCTGTTCGCCATCGCCATGCCAGAGCGACTGGCCGTCCTCGCCCGTCATCTCCTCGCCCTCGTCATCGCCGCCAGCCGGCTCGCCGAAGCCGCGGCGGCGGCGCTTTTCCTCCTCTTCGCGGACGAAGGGATACGGCACCTGGGCAAAGGGCACGGGCTCCGGCAGGCGTGCCTGCTGGGCGGCGAGCGCCAGTTCGGGAAGACGTGCAGGATCGGCTTTCGCGGCTGCCTGCTGG
>JBQCFN010000274.1:0-8519 GCA_051959035.1 Lysobacteraceae bacterium
GGGTGGGTGATCCCGCCCGCGCCCGCGCCTCCGCGCGGCCCCGACGATCGGCCGCCAATACCAACAACAGCAAGACCGTCACCGGAGAGAGCAATGCAGAACCGCCTCACCCATCTGTCCGCCCTCGCGCTCGGCATCGCCGGCGTGCTGGCGCTCGGCTCGGCCCACGCCACGGGCTTCCAGCTGCGCGAGAACAGCGTCAAGAACCTCGGCCGCGCCAACAGCGGCACCGCCGTCGCCAGCGACGACGCCTCGGTGGTCGTCAACAATCCGGCCGCGATGGTCAACCTCGACAAGTCGACCTTCCAGGCCGACGCCACCGACATCGACCTCACTGCGCACTTCAACGGCGGCGGCTTCGCCGATGCCGGCACCCCGCTGCAGAACCCGCTCACCGGCGGCGACGGCGGCGACCCGGGCGACCCGACGCTGGTCCCGGCGGTGGCCTTCGTGATGCCGGTCGCCGACGACTTCCGCCTCGGCGTCTCGGTGAACGCGCCGTTCGGCCTGAAGACCGAGTACGACGCCGACTGGGTCGGCCGCTACAACGCGATCAAGTCCGACGTGAAGACGGTCGACCTGACCCTGTCGGCGGCGTGGGCGATCACCCCGCAGTTCTCGGTCGGCCTCGGCGCGATCTACCAGCGTTCGGAAGTCACCCTGTCCAACGCGATCGACTTCGGCAGCGCGCTGTGCGTCGCGTCCGGCAACCCCGCGAACTGCCTCAACCCCGCGTTCCCGTACCACCCGCAGGGCAATGACGGCATCGTCGTGGTCAAGGGCGACGCCAACGACTGGGGCTGGGTCGCCGGCGCGCAGTGGAAGGTGAGCGACAACTTCGTGCTCGGCTACTCGCACCACTCGAAGATCAGCCACACGCTGCGTGGCGATGCCAACTTCACCCTGCCGGCGAGCGTCGCCGCGGCCTTCGCCGCGCAGAACATCACCGCCTACAACGACGGTGCCATCTACGCCCCGCTGACCACGCCGTCGATCGACACCCTCAGCGCGCAGTGGAACGTCGCCGAAGGCTGGCGCCTGTACGGCGACTACCAGCGCACCGGCTGGCATTCGCTGCAGCAGGTCGCGATCTTCCGCGATGGTGGCGCGCCGCTGGGTCCGGCGGAAGCGTTCAACTGGCGCAACACCAACTACTTCGGCCTCGGCGCCGAGTGGGACGTGAGCCCGGCGTTCACCCTGCGCGCCGGCATCGCCCGCGACCAGACCCCGACCCGCGACGACGCCCGCGACGCGCGCCTGCCGGACAACGACCGCCAGCTGTACTCGATCGGCGCCACCTGGCACGCCAGCGAGGCGTTCAGCATCGACGCCGCGTTCCAGCGCATCAACATCGACACCCCGACGGTCGACATCCTGACCTCGAGTGGCTCCAGCCTGACCGGCGACTACGACGGCCACGCCAACCTGTTCGGCCTGTCGATGCAGTACCGCTTCTGATCGCAGCCGCGGTTGCCGCAACAAGAAAAGCCCCGCCTCGGCGGGGCTTTTTCTTGGCGCAGGGTTATCGGCGCAATTCTGTAGGAGCGGCTTACAGTCGCGAGCTCCTGCTGTTGTAGAGCGACTCACGTCGCTCGTACAGGAAGGGCGACGGGAAAAGCTCGCGGCTATAAGCCGCTCCTACCAGAGCCGTCAGTCGCCCAGGGTCAGCAGCGAGGCGTTGCCGCCGGCGGCGGTGGTGTTGATGGTCACCGTCTTCTCGGTGGCGAAGCGCGGCAGGTAGTGCGGGCCGCCGGCCTTGGGGCCGGTGCCGGACAGGCCCTGGCCGCCGAACGGCTGCACGCCGACCACCGCGCCGATCTGGTTGCGGTTGACGTAGGCGTTGCCGACCTTCACCCGCGAGACGATGTACTCGATGGTGGCGTCGATGCGCGAGTGGATGCCGAGGGTGAGGCCGTAGCCGGTCGCGTTGATCGCGGCGATGACCTGGTCGAGCTCGCTGGCCTTCCAGCGGATCACGTGCAGCGCGGGGCCGAAGTTCTCGCGCGTGAGCTGCGACAGCGAGCGCAGTTCCCACGCGGTCGGCGCGAAGAAGGTCCCGTGCGCGGTCGCCTCGGGGTCGAGCGGCGCGCGCGCGATGAACGTCGCCTCGCCCTGCATGCGCCCGGCGTGCTCGTCGAGCAGGCACAGCGCGTCGGTGTCGATCACCGGGCCGACGTCGGTCGAGAGCAGGCCGGGGTCGCCGACCTTCAGCTCGGCCATCGCGCCGGCCAGCATCGCCACCACCTTGTCGGCGATGTCCTCCTGCACGAACAGCACGCGCGCGGCCGAGCAGCGCTGGCCGGCCGAGGTGAAGGCGGACGCCAGCGCGTCCTTGACCAGCTGCTCGGGCAGCGCCGAGGAATCGCCGACCAGCGCGTTCTGGCCGCCGGTCTCGGCGATCAGCACGCCGATCGCGGCGTCGCGCGCGGCCAGCGCGCGGTTGATCGCGCGCGCGGTGTCGGTCGACCCGGTGAAGGCCACGCCGGCCACGCGCGGATCCTGCGTCAGCGCCGCGCCGACGGTGGCGCCGTCGCCGGGCAGGAACTGCAGCACCGCCTCCGGCACGCCGGCTTCGTGCAGCAGCTTCACCGCGTAATAGCCGACCAGGTTGGTCTGCTCGGCCGGCTTGGCCAGCACGCTGTTGCCGGCGGCGAGCGCCGCGGCCACCTGGCCGGTGAAGATCGCCAGCGGGAAGTTCCACGGCGAGATGCACACGAACACGCCGCGGCCCATCAGGCGCAGCTCGTTGGATTCGCCGGTCGGGCCGGGCAGCGGTTCGCCGTGGCCGAAATGCCGGCGCGCCTCGCCGGCGTAGTAGCGCAGGAAGTCGACCGCCTCGCGCACCTCGGCGACGCCGTCGGGGATGGTCTTGCCGGCCTCGCGCGTGCACAGCGCGATGAACTGCGGCATCCGCTGCTCGAGCAGGTCGGCGGCGCGCTCGAGGATGACCGCGCGCGACGCGGCCGGCAGCGCGTCCCACGCCGGCTGCGCGGCGACCGCGTTCTGCAGCGCGCGCTCGACGGTGTCGGCGTCGGCCGGGGTCCAGTGGCCGACGACCTGGCGGCGGTCGGCCGGGTTGGTGACCGCGAGCTCCGCGGCGGACGAGCGCGCGCCGGGCACCAGCGGCGCCGCCCGCCAGCTCTCCCGCAGCGAGGCGTTGACGGCATCGGCGAGCGTGCGCAGCTGGTCGTCGTTGGCGAGGTTGATGCCCATCGAATTGGTCCTGTCCTGGCCGTGCGCGCGGTAGAGGTCGCGCGGCAGCGGGATGCGGGGATGCGGGATGCTGGCGAACGCGGACACGACGTCGACCGGGTCGCGGACCAGGTCCTCGATCGCCACGTCCTCGTCGCTGATGCGGTTGACGAAGCTGGAGTTGGCGCCGTTCTCGAGCAGGCGGCGCACCAGGTAGGGCAGCAGGTCCTCGTGCGAGCCGACCGGCGCGTACACGCGGCACGGCACGTCCAGGCGGTCGGCGGGAACGACCTCGGCGTAGAGGTCGTCGCCCATCCCGTGCAGCTTCTGGAATTCGTAGCGGAAGCGGCCGTCCGCGCCACGCGCGCCGCCGATCACGGCCTGCGCCATGCGGTGGATCGCGGCGATGGTCTGCGCGTTGTGCGTCGCGAACATCGGGTACACCGCGTCCACCGCCTGCAGCAGGCGGCGCGCGTTGGCCTGGTAGGACACGTCGGTGTTCGGCTTGCGGGTGAACACCGGGTAGCCGGGCTGGCCTTCCATCTGCGCGCGCTTGACCTCGCTGTCCCAGTACGCGCCCTTGACCAGGCGCACCGGGATGCGCCGGCCGAGCGCGCGCGCCCGTTCCGCGATCCAGTCGATCACGAACGGCGCGCGCTTCTGGTAGGCCTGGACGACGATGCCGAAGCCGTGCCAGCCCTCGAGCGATGCATCGGCCAGCACCGCGAAGATCAGGTCGAGCGAGAGCTCGAGGCGGTCGGTTTCCTCGGCGTCGATGGTCAGGCCGATGCCATGCCGCTTCGCCAGCCGCGAGAGCTCGAGCAGGCGCGGGCCGAGTTCGGCGAGCACCCGCTCGCGCTTGGCGTGCTCGTAGCGCGGGTGCAGCGCCGACAGCTTCACCGAGATCGACGGCGCGGCGAACACGTCGCCGCCCACGAAGTCGCCGCTGCGGCCGATCGCCTCGATCGCCATGCGGTAGGCCGCCAGGTAGCGGTCGGCGTCGGCGGCGGTGAGCGCGGCCTCGCCGAGCATGTCGAAGGAGTAGCGGTAGGCGGCGTTGGCGCCCTTGCGCGAGCGCGCCAGCGCCTCCTCGATGGTGCGGCCCATCACGAACTGGTGGCCCATGATGCGCATCGCCTGGCGCACCGCGAGGCGGATCACCGGCTCGCCGATGCGGCCGACCAGCCGCTTGAACGCGCCGTGCACGTCGCGCTTGGTGGCGTCGGCGAGGTCGACCAGGCGCCCGGTTAGCATCAGCCCCCAGGTCGAGGCGTTCACCAGCAGCGAGTCCGACTGGCCCATGTGCCGCTTCCAGTCGGCCTCGCCGAGCTTGTCGCGGATCAGCTTGTCGGCGGTGTCGGGGTCGGGGATGCGCAGCAGCGCCTCGGCCACGCACATCAGCAGCACGCCCTCCTCGCTGCCGAGGTCGTACTGGCGCATGAAGGCCTCGATCGCGCCCTGGTCGCGCGCGCGGGCGCGCACCCGCCGGACCAGGTCGGTGGCGGTGGCGTGGATGGCGGCGCGGTCGGCCTCGGGCTGGCGGGCCTGGGCGAGCAGGGCGCGCACCGCCTCGGTCTCGTCGCGCACCCAGGCCGCGGTGATCGCGGCGCGCGCGGCGGCGGGCGGCGGCGGCAGTTCGGGGGCGAGCATGGGCGGCGCGGCTGGGGCCGGCGCGGCGGGGGAGTCGGGGTTCATCGTAGGCCGGGCGTGCCGCGGAAGCCCGCCATTTTAGCGGCGATGCGACGCATTCCGCACCCCGCGCGGCTTGCCGGCGGAGTGGGGCGGGGGCTACCATGCACAGGTTTCCCCGCGGCTGTCGATCGACGTGGCCGCGCCATGACCGAGGTCAAGCGAAGGACGCTTTGCCCGCGACGCGGGCGGCGCTCCGGCGCGCTCCCGGCGCTCCCTGGCGGTTTCCGCCCGGTGCGCCGGCCGGCGCGGCCTCCCGCGGGCATGGACGACGATCCAATTTTGCGAATCTGGGGTTCGATGATGACCGGTCGTTTCAAGCAGTGGGGCATGGGCGTGGCCGCGATGGCGGCGCCGCTGCTCGCGTTCGCGCAGGATGCTGCGCAGCAGGGCGGCGACGCCGAGCCCTTCGAGCCGGCGCGCTGGCAGCTCAACATGACGCCGGGCGTGACCCCGACCTCGCAGATGGCCTACGACGCGCACATGTTCGCGCTGTGGGTGTGCGTGGCGATCGGCCTGATCGTGTTCGCGGCGATGGCCGTGGCGATCTTCAAGTTCCGCAAGTCCAGGGGCGCGGTCGCCGCGACCTGGTCGCACAACACCACCGCCGAGATCATCTGGACGATCGTGCCGGTGATCCTGCTGATCGTGATGGCCTGGCCGGCGACCGCCAAGCTGATCGCCGAGTACGACACCCGCGATTCCGAGATGACCATCAAGGTCACCGGCTACCAGTGGATGTGGAAGTACGACTACCTGGGCGAGAACGTCTCGTTCACCAGCCGCCTGGACCGCGCCAGCGACGCGATGCGCCAGAGCCACAAGGTGCCGACCGCGCAGGAGCTGCCGCACTACCTGCGCGACGTCGACAACGTGCTGGTGGTGCCGGTCGACACCAAGATCCGCTTCGTGGTCACCGCCGACGACGTGATCCACGCGTGGTGGGTGCCGGCGCTGGGCTGGAAGCAGGACGCCATCCCCGGGATCATCAACGAGGCGTGGGCGAAGGTGACGCGCCCGGGCATCTACCGCGGCCAGTGCGCCGAGCTGTGCGGCAAGGACCACGGCTTCATGCCGATCGTGGTCAAGGCCGTGAGCAAGGGCGAGTACGCGCAGTGGCTCGCCGAACAGAAGGCGAGGAACGCCCCGGCGCCCGCCGCCGCGCCCCCGCCGGAGGCGCCGGCCCCCGCCGCCGAGGCGCCGGCCGACGACGCCCAGCAGCCCGCGCCCGCCCCGGCCGCCGGCTGACGCACGCACGCAATCCTCAAGACCCGCATTTCCCCGAGGTAGGTCCATGTCCACCCATTTCGAAGCCGCCGTCGATTCGCACACCCACGACGAGCACGGCCACCAGCAGAGCTTCGTCGAGCGCTGGTTCTTCTCGACGAACCACAAGGACATCGGCACGCTCTACCTGGTCTTCAGCTTCCTGATGGTGATCGTCGGCGCGCTGCTGTCGGTGTTCATCCGCGCCGAGCTGGCGACGCCGGGGCTGCAGTTCTTCAAGCCGGAAACCTTCAACCAGTTCACCACCGTGCACGCGCTGGTGATGATCTTCGGCGCGATCATGCCGGCCTTCGTCGGCCTGGCGAACTGGATGATCCCGCTGCAGATCGGCGCGCCCGACATGGCGCTGCCGCGCATGAACAACTGGTCCTTCTGGATCCTGCCGTTCGCCTTCGCGCTGCTGCTCTCGACCTTCTTCATCCCGGGCGGCGCGCCGGCCGGCGGCTGGACGATGTACCCGCCGCTGATGCTGCAGGGCGGCAGCAACGTGGCGATGGCGATCTTCGCCATCCACATGATGGGCATCAGCTCGATCATGGGCGCGATCAACGTCATCGCCACCGTGCTCAACATGCGCGCGCCGGGCATGGACCTGCTGAAGATGCCGATCTTCGCCTGGTCCTGGCTGATCACCGCGTTCCTGCTGATCGCGGTGATGCCGGTGCTCGCGGGCGCGGTGACCATGCTGCTGACCGACAAGTTCTTCGGCACCAGCTTCTTCAACGCCGCCGGCGGCGGCGACCCGGTGATGTACCAGCACATCTTCTGGTTCTTCGGGCACCCCGAGGTCTACATCATGATCCTGCCGGCGTTCGGCATCGTCTCGGAGATCGTGCCGACCTTCAGCCGCAAGCCGCTGTTCGGCTACCAGGCGATGGTGTACGCGATCGCCGCGATCGCCTTCCTGTCGTTCATCGTGTGGGCGCACCACATGTTCACCGTCGGCATGCCGCTCGGTGGCGAGGTGTACTTCATGTTCGCGACCATGCTGATCTCGGTCCCGACCGGCGTGAAGGTGTTCAACTGGGTCAGCACCATGTGGGGCGGCTCGCTGACCTTCGAGACGCCGATGCTGTGGGCGATCGGCTTCATCGTGCTGTTCGCGATCGGCGGCTTCTCGGGCCTGATGCTGGCGATCGTGCCGGCCGACTTCCAGTACCACGACACCTACTTCGTGGTCGCGCACTTCCACTACGTGCTGGTGACCGGCGCGCTGTTCGCGATCATCGGCGCGATCTACTACTGGTGGCCGAAGTGGACCGGCCGCATGTACAACGAGACCCTCGGCAAGATCCACTTCTGGTGGACGATCGTGTTCGTCAACCTGGTGTTCTTCCCGCAGCACTTCCTCGGCCTGGCCGGCATGCCGCGCCGCATCCCGGACTACAACGTGGTGTTCGCCGACTGGAACCTGGTCAGCTCGATCGGCGCGTTCGGCATGTTCCTCACGCCGTTCCTGATGGCGTACATCCTGTGGAGCTCGCTGCGCTCGGGCGCGCCGGCCGCTGCGCGCGCCTGGGAAGGCGCCAAGGGCCTGGAGTGGACCGTGCCGTCGCCGGCCCCGCACCACACCTTCTCCACGCCGCCGGTGATCCGCGACGAGGACCTCGCCCACGGCGACTTCGCCCACCAGGACTACGACTGAGCGAGCGATGGCACGCGCCCCCGTGACCCCGCTGACTCCCGCTGAAGCCGCCGCGCGCAGGCGCGGCGTGCTGCGCACGGCGTGGGTGGTGGCCGCGATCGCGGGCGTCGTCTACGTCGTCTTCCTGCTGGCCGGGGTGCTGGGCCGATGAACGCGCCGCGCCGCATGGGCGCCAGGCTGGCCGGCATCGCGCTGGCCGCGTTCGCGCTCACCTTCTCGCTGGTGCCGCTGTACCGGATCGCCTGCGAGAAGGTGTTCGGCGTGCGGCTGGAGAAGACCGCGGCCCAGGCCGGCGACAAGGAACGCGGCGGCGACCAGCGCTGGGTCACCATCGAGTTCGACGGCGGGGTCAACTCGCGGCTGCCGTGGGCCTTCCAGCCCGAGCAGCTGCGCATGCGCGTGCACCCCGGCCAGCTGTACGAGGCGAAGTACTTCGCCCGCAACACCGGCGACCACGCCATCGTCGGCAACGCGGTGCCGTCGCTGGCGCCGGCGCGCGCGTCGGGCTACTTCAGCAAGACCGAGTGCTTCTGCTTCACCGCGCAGACGCTGCAGCCCGGCGAATCGCGCGACATGCCGGTGCGCTTCACCGTCGCCCCGGCGCTGCCGCGCGACCCCACCACCAACCCCCTGTCCTTCACCTACTACAACAACCACACCCTCACCGCGCAGCTCGCCGCGCGCGCCGACGGCGACCGCGCCGGCG
>JBQCFN010000275.1:0-16665 GCA_051959035.1 Lysobacteraceae bacterium
AGGCCCCTGCGGATAGACCACGTCCGCGATGCGCCAGCCGGCCCCGGTGGACTCCATGCGGAACACGAGCGTCACACCGCCTCGCCGCACGCCCGCAACCCGTAGGCCGCTTACCGATGCGCCAGTGCGTAATCGATCGCCGCGCGCACCGCCGCCACCTGCGCCGCGTTGCACTGCGCGGGCGTCGCGCGCGGGCTGTCGGGATACACCTCGGTGGTGGTGGTGTAAGGCGCGTCGGTGATGCCGGCGCACAGGCCGAGCGGGCGGTAGTCGTATTCGATCACGCCCGGCGCCACCACCGGCGAGCCGATGATCTCGCCCTTGTCGTCCGCGGGCGCGATGTGGGTGACCCGGGCCACCGCGGCGATGATCGCCTGCTGGAACGCCGGCTGCGGCCTGGCGGCGTCCGCGCACAGGTAGAAGCCGTCCGGGATGCCTTCCGGTTCGTACGCCTTGCCGTCGCGCGCGGCGAGCGCGGGGCGGAACTCGGACTCGTCGCTGTCGGTGGTCTCGTGCAGGTCGACGTGGACGAGGAAGCGCCCGCGCAGCGGTTCGACCAGGCGCATCAGCGCGGCCGATTCCTGGGCCGGGCTGTCGGCGCGGAAGGAGCGGTTGGGATCGATCGCGTCCGCGTTCCAGCGATGGATGCGCTCGTAGGCCCACGGGCTCACGCACGGCGCGACCAGCAGGTTGGCGCGGCCCGCGTACTCGCCGGCGTGGTCGGCGGCGAAGCGCAGCGCACCGTGCACGCCGCTGGTCTCGTAGCCGTGCACGCCGCCGGTGACCAGCACGACCGGCAGCGCGTCGTCCCAGTCGCGGGTGCGCAGCGCGAGCAGCGGATAGGCGTCGTCGCCGTAGGCCAGGCGGCCGTATTCGCCCACGTCCAGCCGGGAACGCAGCGGTTCGATCGCGGCGAGCACCTCGTCGGCGTAGCGCCGGCGCACGCGCTGCGCGGCCCGCCATTCGGCCTTCTCCGCGTCGCCCCAGGGGACGCCCGGCGTGCCGATCGGATACGGACTGTCCTGCGTGCCCACGGCGGCTCCAGTGGATGGCGAAGGACGCCACTCTAGCAGCGGCGCGGCACGCGCTGCGCAGCAGCTTCAGTCGCGCCCGGCCGCGTCCTGCTGCGCGCGCAACCAGGCGACCGCATCCGCCTCGGCGTCGAACACCTGCGCCGCGAGCCCGAAATTGCCGGCGGCGACCACGCCGAAATGCTCGGGGTCGATGCAGTCCGGGCGCACCACCACCGCCAGGCGCAGGCGCCCGTCGGCGGCATCCGCCCAGTGGCGCGCCATCCGATGGCGGTCGACCAGGCCGGGCGGATCGAAGGGGGCCACGGTGGCGTCGAGCAGCAGGTGCGGCAGCCCGCGCGCGACCGCGTCGCGGATCGCCTCGGCGACCAGCACGACCGCGCGCTCGAAGCCGGTGACCGCGTCGAGCCGGACCACCGGCACGCCGTTGGCCGTGTCGAAGAGCAGGGCATCGCGGGGCGGTGAACCGGGCATGGACGGACTTCGATAGTGGCTTCCGAGGATAACGCCGCGCGCTGGCGCCGCTGGCCATGCGCGGCGGCAAACCGCCATCCGCGCAAATCGCGCATCGAGGGCGCACACCCCGGCCGATTCCGGCCGGGGACGCCCAATCGCACGCGCGTGGCGCTTCCGCACCGGCCATCGGCGGACGCGCCCGGGCTCGCGCGCGCGCATGGATGGCGGCGCGCGCCACCGCCCACCGCGCCGCGGCCAGCAGGAATGCAATGCAGCGCGCCGCGGTTGAACAGACGCCGTGCGCAAGCTGAACCGTCCGCGCACCCGCTCACCCGGGGCAAACGCCGCTTCCGCGAAGGTGGTCCCACGCATCATTTCCCCACTGGAGGACGCAATGAACCACCGCCTCGACGGCATGGCCCATGAAGCCAAGGGCACGCTCAAGCAGGGCTGGGGCAAGGCCACCAACGACCGCTCGCGGCAACTCGAGGGCAGCATCGAGCGCACGAGCGGCAAGGCCGAGCAGATGATCGCGCTGCTGGCCGATCGCGCGCGCCGGAACGATACCCGCCGTTGAGCGCGGCGCCAGCGTCGATCGAAGACGCCCCGCCCGCGCGGGGCGTTCTTCCATCCGGGCGCGCGCGTTGGCCTCCCGGACGCGGGTCCCGGCGCTTGCCTTCGCTCGCCGCCGGGGCCCGCAATGGTGTCCACCGCGCGTGATCCGTGCTGCCCTGCAACATGCGGGAAGGCATCGGCGCGCATGCGGTTGCCGCCATCGATGCGCGCCCGAAGCGGCGCGAACGCGCCTTCCATCCCGGTCCCGCGCCGCTGTTCGCGCGCCGGCGCCGGTGCGACGGGCGGCAGGCCTGACGCCCCGGACGGGGCTTATTTCACGGCTTTGTAATGGCCCGATGACAGCATCCGGCGGGCCTGTCCGTCGACGCCGCCAGCCGGCTGCCGCGACGGTCCAGGTGTCCTGCGACCCATCCATCCAGACAGGAGAACGCCCGATGCGCAAGAAGTCCTCGTGGACGAAGCGTGGCCTGACGCTGGTCTCGCCGATCCCGCTGATCTTCGCCATGGCCGCCGCTTCGGCAGCCCCCGGCGATACCGTGCCGGCGGCGCTGCGCGCCGCGATGCAGCGCGACCTCGGCCTGAACCAGGCCCAGCTCTCGCAGTACCTGAAGATCGAACGGCTCGCCAACCTGCAGGAAAAGCAGCTGGCCAGGGCGCAGGGCGCGCAGTACGCCGGCAGCTGGATCGAACGCAGGCCGGACGGCAGCTTCCAGCTGGTCGTCGCCACGACGTCGGTCCGCCCGCAGAAGGGCGCGGACGGCATCGTGGTGCGCAACGTGCGCCACAGCCTGGCCGACCTGAACGCCTCGAAGGGCCAGCTCGACACCGTGCTGGCGCAGGGCGGCAAGGTCCCCAAGGGCGTGAACGGCTGGTACGTCGACCCGAAGAGCAACAGCGTGGTCGTCAGCGTCACCCGCGGCCACCAGCAGGCCGGCATCAACTTCGTCGCCGCCAGCGGCGCCAACGCGCAGACCGTGCGCTTCATCACCGAGGAGCAGCCGACCCTGCGCGCCACGCTGAAGGGTGGCCTGGGTTACCTGCGCAACCCCGGCGACGGCTACCTGTACGCCTGCTCGATCGGCTTCAACGTCAGCAAGGGCACCACGCCTGGCTTCGTCAGCGCGGGGCACTGCGGCGACGCGGGCGAGCCGGTGTACCTCGAAGGCTCCGCCGGCACCGGCCCGCAGTGGAGCCTCGGCCCGCGCTTCGGCACTTTCCAGGCATCGAAGTTCCCGAATCCGGGCCAGACCGGCAACGACTGGTCGTGGGTCTCCATCACCTCGGGCACCCAGACGGCGACCGTCTACGGCTGGGGCAAGGGCGACGCGACCGTCCACGGCAGCACCGAAGCCGCCGTCGGTTCGGCGATCTGCCGTTCCGGCCGCACCTCCGGCTGGCAGTGCGGCACGATCGAGGCGAAGGGCCAGACCGTCAACTACAGCTCGGGCGAAACGATCCTCAACCTGACCCGCACCACCGCCTGCTCCGAAGGCGGCGACTCGGGTGGCTCGTTCATCACCGGCCCGGGCCAGGCGCAGGGCGTGCTGTCGGGCGGCAGCGGCACCTGCAAGGGCAAGCACAAGACCTCGCGCAGCTACTTCCAGCCGCTGCTGCCGATCCTGTCGGCGTACGGCCTGACGCTGAAGACCGGCTGATCCGGCGCCAAACCCGCAACGCAAAACGCCCCGGCCTGCCGGGGCGTTTTCTTGCCGGCGCCGCGCGCCCGTCAGCAGCAGCCCGAGGCCGGTGCGCAGCAGGACGCGCCCTGCTCCACCATCGGCTTCATCGCGTGCACGTCGGGCGTGCAGGCCGCGCCATCGGTGGCGCAGGCGCGCTCGCCGGCGTGGTAACGGGGAGCCTCGCCGAGGGTATGGAAGGTTTCCCAGCGCGTGCCCTGCGGGTCCTCCGTCCACAGCTTGTCCGAGCGCGCGTAGCAGCACACCGTGGCGTCCTGCGGCACGACCGTGCCGCCGGCGGCGTCCAGGCGTTCGCCGAACGCGTCCAGCGCGTCGCCGCTGTCCACCTGGATGCCGAGGTGGTCGATGCCGGGCACGCGGCCGGTGCTGGAGATCGCGAAGTTGAGGCGTGGGTCCTCGAGCATCCACTTGGCGTAGTCGACCTTGCGCACGGTGGGCTCGCCGGCGAACAGCTCGCTGTAGAAGCGGATGCTGGCGTCGAGGTCGGCGACGTTGAGGTGCACGTGGACGCGGTTCATGGCGTCTCCTTGGCGGTTGGGAGGGTGCAGGCCTGGCCCGGTCCGCAGGACGCGGAACCGGCGCAGCAGTGCTCGGTGAGGTAGCCGATCAGCGCGTCCATGCGTGCGTAGTCGGCGCGTACGCGGATCGAGCGCCCCTCGCGCAGGTCGGCCACCAGGCCTGCCGCGCGCAACACGTTGAGGTGGGCGGTGAGGGTGGCCGGTGGCAGGCCGAGCCGCTCGCGCAGCGCACCGACGGACAGGCCCTCCCCGCCCGCCTCGACGAGTGCGCGGAATGCGGCGAGCCGGCTTTCGTGGGCGAGCGCGCGGAGCGCGGCGAGGGTCTGGCGGCTGTCCATGGTTCCATTATTCTGGAATTATGGAATACTGCAAGCCCCGCGCACCCGCCGCGGCCCGTTCAGCCCCGCCGCCCGGCGTGCGCTAGGATGGGGGCGTCGTATCGCGCGCTGCCGCGACCCCCACCGGTCGCCCGCTCCGCTCCCTCCACGCGCCACCGCCGCTCGCGGACGCCCCTTCGGGAGCCCCCATCGCCATCCCCTCGTCCCACGCCCGCCCGGTCCCCTTCCGCGACGGCGCGCCTGATCCCCAGGACATCGACCCCGGCGTCCATTGCCGCGCCTGCGACGCCGTCTGCTGCCGGCTCACCGTCGTCCTGCTGCCGGGCGACGACGTGCCCGAGCGCTTCACCACCTGGACGGACGAAGGCCTGCACGTGATGGCGCGCGACGAGGACGGTTGGTGCGTGGCGGTCGACGGCGCGCGCCTGTGCTGCTCGATCTACGACAGCCGCCCGGCCATCTGCCGCAAGTTCGCGATGGGGGGTCCCGGCTGCCGCGCCGTGCGGGCCGACTACGCGCGCGCCATTCCCGTCGTCCTCTGCTGAAGGAGCCGCCCGTGCCCGCCCCGTCCACGCCATCGAAGAAGCGCCCCGCACCGGCACCGCGCAAGCCCGTCGAGGCGCGCAACGTCACCAGCGAGGACATCGCCGCGCACCTGGCGGCCTTCGCCGCCGCCGGCGGCAAGGTCGAAGTGCTGGGCGTGACCCGCGTGCTCACCCGCATCGAAGACGATCCCGCCACCCCGCCGCCGCTGCCGCGGCGCTGACCCAGGAGACGCCCCGCTTGGCCAAGCCCAACTATCCGTTCGAGAAGCGCCAGCGCGAGCTGGCCAAGAAGAAGCAGAAGGAAGAAAAGGAGGCGCGCAGGAAGCAGGCCCGCGAGGCCGCCCGCGCCGCCACGCCGCCCACCACCCCCGCGGGGGAGTGAGCATCCCGGTGCCGGGTTCCACCAGCGCCACGCCGCCGCGCCCCTTGAAACCCGGCATCCCGCTCATACCTGCCGGCTCGGATCTGTTTCGACCATCCGGTGTCGCGGAGCGGGACATGGAGCCCTGGCAGGAAGAACTGGCGGACCTCAAGGCCCACCTGGCGGTCCAGCACATGGCGTTGTGCGCACTGGCGCGCAGCCATCCCGATCCGGCCGCCGCGCTGGAAGCATGGCGGCAGCTGCGCGCCGACAAGGTCGTCGCCGCCTACGCTTCCAGCCACGACCACGCACGCGACTGGCTCACCGCCCGGGTGCTCGCGCTCGCCGAGGAGTGGACGAGCGAGCTGGCCAACGCAGCGGCTCGCGACGTGACCAGGGACGGCTCCGCCGCCGCGTAGCGACCCGCGCCGGTCACCCTCGCGTCGCCCGGTCCAGGGCGGCCGCGCGGTTGCGATGCATCGCATGTCCGCGCAACGTGCCGGCTCCGCGACGATGGCGGTGCGCGAAAGCCCGCCTGCCACGTCGCCCCGGCACCGCGCGGCCGACGCTGCGGATCCGTCGATCCCGACCCTGCATCTCGGGCACCATGCACGACCGGAATCGGCGTCGCAGGGCGATCGCGCCATGAACCACCCATTCGACACCCTCGTCATCGGCGCCGGCGCCGCCGGCCTGATGTGCGCGCTCACCGCGGGACGGCGTGGCAAGCGGGTGCTGGTGGTCGAGCATGCCAACCGGGTCGGCAAGAAGATCCTGATGTCGGGCGGCGGGCGCTGCAATTTCACCAACACGGGCACCTCGCCGGCCAATTACCTGTCCGCCAATCCGCACTTCTGCAAGTCGGCGCTGGCCCGCTACACGCCCTGGCACTTCATCGAGCTGGTCGAGCGGCACCGCATCGCCTACCACGAGAAGGAGCTCGGGCAGCTGTTCTGCGACGAATCGTCCAAGCTGATCGTCCGGATGCTGCTGGACGAGTGCGCGGCGGCGGGCGTGCGCATCGAAACGAACTGCAGCATCGAGCGCGTGCTGCACGGCGACGGCGATGACGCGCGCTTCCGCCTGCATACGACGCACGGCACGTTTTCGGCACCGGCGCTGGTGGTGGCCAGCGGCGGGCTGTCGATCCCGAGCATGGGCGCCAGCGGCTTCGGCTACGACCTCGCGCGGCAGTTCGGCCACGCGGTGCTGCCGACCCGCGCGGGGCTGGTGCCGCTCACCCTCAGCGGCAAGCACCAGGATCGCCTGGCCGACCTCAGCGGCGTCGCGCTGCCGGTGACGGCGCGCTGCAACGGCATGGAGTTCAGCAACTTCATGCTGGTCACGCATCGCGGCCTCAGTGGTCCGGCGATCCTGCAGGTCTCCTCGTACTGGCAGCCGGGCGACATGCTGCGCGTGGACCTGCTGCCCGGCCGCGACGCGCTCGACACGCTGCAGGCATGGCAGCGCGAGCGCCCGGCCGCGGAGCTGAAGACGATGCTCGGCGACGCGTTGCCGAAGCGCTTTGCCCAGCGCCTGTGCGAGCACTGGCTGCCGAACCGCGCGATGAAGCAGTACAACGCGCCGCAGTTGCGCGAGATCGCCGCGGTGCTCGCCGGCTGGCCGCTGGTGGCCAGCGGCACCGAGGGCTACCGCACCGCGGAAGTCACCCTCGGCGGCGTGGATACCGACGAACTGTCCTCGACCACGATGCAGTCCAGGCGCGTGCCCGGGCTGTACTTCATCGGCGAGGTGGTCGACGTCACCGGCTGGCTCGGCGGCTACAACTTCCAGTGGGCGTGGGCGTCCGGCCATGCCGCGGGCAACGCGGTGTAGCGCATGGATGCCCTGCCCTCCGTTCCGCGCGCGATCGTCGTGATGGGTGTGTCCGGGAGCGGCAAGACCACGGTCGCGCGCGCGCTGGCGATGCATGAGGGCGCGGTGTTCCTCGACGCGGACGACGTGCATTCGGAGGAGGCCAGGACGCAGATGGCCGCGGGCGTGCCGTTGACCGATGCGCAACGCGAGCCATGGGTCGACGCGCTCGCGCGGATGCTGCGCGACTTCGCCGGCCAGGGCCGCTCCGTCGTGCTGGCGTTCTCGGGGCTGCGCGCGGCCCACCGGCGGCGCCTGCGCGACAGCGGCGTGCCGATGCGCTTCGTCTACCTGCACGCACCGGCGGAGGTCATCGCGCAACGCCTGGCGGCGCGGCGCGGGCACTTCATGCCGCCCGCGCTGCTGGACAGCCAGTGCGAGGCGCTGCAGCCGCCGACCGGGGAACCCGATGTCGTCGCGGTGGATGCGGGCGGCACGCCCGCGCAGGTGCTGGAGCGGGTGATCGCGCGGCTCGACGCCGCGTAGCAGCGCGCCGACTGCCGGGCGCGGCGCGGCCGCTTTCCCGGCCGGGCCATCCACCCGCTGGCGTGCGCACGCGGTACTTCCGGCACGTCCACCGGCCGTGGGCGGGGTCTAGCGTGCGGCGCATTCCCGCAGCGCACGGTGGCCGCCATGCCGACACTCGATCGTCGCCAGTTCCTGCAGCTCGCCGCGGCGCTGGGCGCCACCTTGGCGTGGGGCTGCAGCACGGTGCGCCCGTCCGCCAGCGGCTGGCGCGAACGCCGCGACCTGTTCCCGCACGGCGTCGCCTCGGGCGACCCCGACGACAACAGCGTGATGCTGTGGACGCGGCGCCCGCATGCCGATGGCCGCGCGCGCGCCACGCTGGTGGTGGAAGTGGCGGAGGACCCGGCATTCCAGCGCGTGGTCGCGACCACCACGGCGCCGGTGCTGGCGGAGTCCGACTGGACCTGCCGCGTGCTCGTCGGCGACCTGCGGCCCGCCGCCGAATACTGGTACCGCTTCGTCGACGAGGACGGCAACGGCAGCCGCATCGGCCGCACGCTGACCGCGCCGTCGCCGGACGACCCGCGCCCCGCGCGCTTCGCCTTCGTCAGCTGCCAGAGCGCGCCCGAGGGCGCCATGAACGCCTACCGCCGCATGATCTTCGAGGACGAGCGCGCCGCGCCCGGCGAGCGCCTCGGCTTCGTGCTGCACCTCGGCGACTTCGTGTACGAGGTCATCCAGACGCCCGACCAGGTCAAGGACGGGCACCGCTACGACCGCAGGATCACCTTCCCCGTTTCGTACCAGCACGGCCGCAAGGTCGCGAACGACCGCTTCACCGTGCCCGGCTCGCTCGACGACTACCGCGCGCTGTACAAGGGCTACCTCGTCGATCCCGACCTGCAGGACGCGCGCGCGCGCTGGCCGTTCGTCTGCATCTGGGACAACCACGAGTTCTCGTGGCTGGCGTGGCAGACGATCATCTCCTACCCGGGCGAAGGCGAGATGCCGGGCCAGACGCTCAAGGTGGCGGCGAACCAGGCGTGGTTTGAATACCAGCCGATGCGCGTCACGCCGCCGGGCAAGCCGCTGGACCGCTTCGACGCGCCGGCGGTGTCCGACGTGCCGGTGACGGAGTTCGACGAGAACGGCCTGGGCGTCGAGCCGAACAACATCGCCGCGATCGAAAGCCTGATCGTGTACCGCGCGTTGCGCTGGGGCCGCCACATCGACCTGATCCTCACCGACCAGCGCGCCTTCCGCGGCAAGGATTATTCGAACGACGAGAAGCTCGGCGCGCTGTTCGAAGGCGTGCCGTATCCCTTCTTCCCCGAGGCGCTGTCGATGCAGGTCGACAGCGGCCGCGAATACGACAACGGCAATCCGCCGGACGAGATCGTGTTTGGCGCGAAGTCGATCCCGAACTACCGCAAGGACGGCCCGCCGCAGTCGATGCTCGGCGCGAAGCAGAAGGCCTGGTTCCTCGATCGCCTGCGCAACGCCAGCGCGACGTGGAAGATCTGGGGCACTTCGCTGGGCACGCACGACCAGCGCGTCGACCCGCAGAACCTGCCGGACGGGTTCGTGCCGAAGGACTGGCCGAAGTGGACCGACGGCTATGCCGTGCAGGGCAACGGCGACTGGGGCGGCTGCTACCACGAGCGCGGCGAGATCTTCGACACCGTGCGCGACCACGGCATCACCGGCTTCGCCATCCTCGCCGGCGACCTGCACAGCTTCTGGGCCGGCTACGCGTCGAAGTCGCTGCCGCCGCACGGCGCGTTCGAGCCGGTCGGCGTGTCCTTCGTCGGCGGCTCGATCACCTCGCCCGGCATGCAGGAAGCCCACGAGCACGGCAACAGGAAGAACCCGCTGCGCCCGCTGTTCATCGCCGACCGCGCCGACGGCGCGATGGCGCCGACGATGATCCTGCTGCTCCACCACGGCGTGCGCTCCGCGCTGGAATACGCCGAAAGCGGCGACCTCGCGAAGGCGCATGCCGCCCGCAACCCCGAGCTGGCGCCGCACCTGTCCTTCGTCGACCTGGGGGGACACGGCTACGGCGTCGTGAGCGTCGACGCGGGCCGCATGGTCACCGACTTCGTGTGCATCCCGCGCCCGATCGCGCGCGCGGCGACGCCGGACGGCGGACCGCTGCGCTATCGCGTGCGCCATGAAGTGCCGCTGTGGCAGCCGGGCGAACGGCCGCGGATGCGGCAGACGCTGCTCGAAGGGGACGCCGGCCTGTCGGTGTGACGCGCGCCTTTCCGGGGGCGCCGCGATCCGCTTCACGCTCGCGGTGCCGCCCGAGCCGCTCGCCGCGGCGCACGGACGCGGCCGCAGCCCCCGTCGGTCGCGGATGGCTGCATCGCTCACCGCGCGCTGCCGCGGCAGACCTCCAGCACGAGCGTGCGCAGCCATTGGTGCGCGGGGTCCGCATCGAGCCGCGGATGCCAGAACAGCGAGATCGTGAACTGCGGCACGTCGAACGGCAGCGGCAGGCGGTGCATGCCGCGCCAGAGACTCTGCGTGTGCCGCTCGGGCACCGTGGCGATCATGTCCGATTCGCCCGCGAGGGCGATCGCCGGCCCGAAGCCGCCCACGGTCACGGCGCCCCGGCGGGCGAGGCCGAGTTGCTCCAGCGCATGGTCGACGGGCGCCATCTCCAGGCCGCGGCGCGAGACGAGCACGTGGTCGCCGGATGCGTAACGCTCCACCGTCAGCTTGCCCCGGCCCAGCGGATGCCCCTTGCGCACGACGGCGACGAACCTGTCGCGGAACAGGCCCTGGGTGCGGATCTCCGGCCCCATCGCCTTGCTGGTGACGCCCGTTTCCAGGTCCACCACGCCGTCGCGCAACGCAGCGCTGTCCTTGTCGGGCTTCGGCACGAACCACAGCCGGACCTGCGGCGCCTCCGCGGCGACGCGGGCCAATAGCGCCGGGCCGAAGGTCTCGACGAAACCCTCGGTGCTGCGGATCGCGAACGTCCTGTCCAGCGTCGCCAGGTCCAGGCGGAGGGCCGGGCGCAGCACGGCCTCCGCGTCTTCGACGACCTGGCGCACGCGATCGCGCAGCGCGAGCGCACGCGGCGTCGGCACCAGTCCGCGGCCGGCTCGGACCAGCAACGGATCGCCGGTGGCCTCGCGCAGGCGCGCGAGCGCGCGGCTCATCGCCGATGCGCTCAACCGCAGCCGGCGCGCGGCACGCACGACGCTGCCTTCGGAAAGCAGGACGTCCAGCGTCACCAGGAGGTTGAGGTCGGGCATCGCCATATCCAACAACTAGCACGAATCCGCCGGGCATGGCGTCTGGCGCATGGATTGGTTGCGTTCCATGCGTCTTCCGCCATGCATCGGGCGTTCCTAGGCTCTCCCCGTCGGGCCAGCACGGCCCTGGTCGTCGGAGAGGTCCATGTCGAGCGCGATGTCCCGGGTCGGTGAGCCGGCGGAGCACGGGAGGAAGCTGCCGTGGGCGCTCGCCACCCTGGCGCTGACGATGCTGCTGTCCTCGCTTGGCACCAGCATCGCCAACGTGGCCCTGCCGACGCTGGTCGAGGCATTCCACACCTCGTTCCAGGCGGCCCAGTGGGTGGTGCTGTCCTACCTGCTGGCGGTCACCACCCTGGTGGTGAGCGTCGGCCGGTTGGGCGATCTCGTCGGACGCAGGCGGCTGCTGCTCGGCGGCATCACCCTGTTCACCGCGTCCTCGGTGGCGTGCGGCGCGTCCGGACACCTGGCCGTGCTCATCGCGGCCCGGGTCGGCCAGGGCTTCGGCGCGGCGGTGATGATGGCGCTGTCCATGGCGCTGGTGGGCGACGCGGTGCCCCGGGAACGCACCGGCCAGGCCATGGGCTTCCTCGGCACGATGTCGGCCGCGGGTACCGCGCTGGGCCCGTCGCTGGGGGGCCTGCTGATCGCGATGCTCGGGTGGCGGTCGCTCTTCCTGCTCAACCTGCCGCTCGGGCTGCTCGCCCTCGCGCTCGCCCATCGCGTGCTGCCGCGGGTCGCGGCGAGCGATCGCCGGCCGGCATTCGACCTGCCGGGATCGGTGGTGCTGGCGGCCACGCTCGTCGCCTATGCGCTGTCCATGACGCTCGGCAAGACCGCGTTCGGGCCGCGGAGCATCGCCCTGCTGGCGCTCGCCCTGGCCGGCGCCGGCCTCTTCGTCCTCACCCAACGGCGCAGCGCTTCGCCACTCGTGCGCCTGGGCCTGTTCGCGGATCGCGGGATCAGCGCCGGTTTCGTGATGAGCGCGCTGGTCACCACGGTCGCGATGACGACGCTGGTGGTCGGCCCCTTCTATCTCGCCCGTGGTTTCGGCCTGGGCCCGGCGGCGGTCGGGCTGGCCATGACCGCCGGCCCGCTGGTCGCGGCGCTGGCCGGCATCCCGGCCGGGCGCGCCGTCGACCGCTTCGGCGCGCGCATGGTCACGATCGGCGGACTCGTCGCGATGGCGAGCGGGTGCCTCGCGTTGGCCGCCGCGCCGCCGAGCCTGGGCATCGCCGGTTACGTACTGCCGCTGGTCGTGACCACCGCGGGCTTCGCCACCTTCCAGGCGGCCAACAACACCGCGGTGGTCTCGGCGACGCACGCCAGCCAGCGTGGCGTGGTGTCCGGCCTGCTCAACCTGTCGCGCAACCTGGGCCTGGTCACTGGCGCTTCGGTGATGGGCGCGGTGTTCGCGCGCGGCACCCATGCGGTCAACGTTGCGGATGCGACCCCCGCCGCGATCGCCGCCGGCGCGCACGTCGCGTTCGCCGCCGCCGCCGCATGCGTGGCCACCGCCCTCGTGCTCGCCATCCGGTTCGCCCGCACCGCTTCCCACGCCTGAGGTCCGTCGTGTTCCCGCTTCCGAACTCCCTGCTCGCCGTGGCGCTGTCCGCGGCCCTGGCCCATCCCGCCTTCGCGCAACCGGAGGCCGCTTCCACCCGCTGCGTCGGCAGTTCCACGGCGGGTGCCAGCGCGCCGACGCCGGCCGATCCCTATCCGTTGATGGCGGCCGGCTGGGGGCCCGAGCTGGGGGACGGCTTCATGGCGAGCCGCTGGGCGGAAGACTGGTCCGGCATGGCCCAGGCAGGACGCGCGCCCGCCGGCAAGGCGGTGCCGGTGGGCGACGCGGGCCGGCTGACCCTGAGCGCGGAGTTGCGGCTTCGCGCCACGGCCACCCGCAACGTGCAACGGGTCGAAGGCCGGGACCTGCACCAGGGCCAGATGCGTGGAGTCGTCGGCGTCGATTGGACGCTGGACCCGCACCTGCGCGCCTATGCCGAACTCGGCGTGGGCCATGTCGATACCGGGCGTGCGACCGCGGCCGCCAACTTCGAAAACGCCGCATCCTTGCAGCAGTTGTTCGTCGACGTGCGCGGCCACGTCGGGCAGGCCCTCGTTGGCGCCATGGCCGGCCGGCAGGAATTCGCCGACGGCCCCCGGCAGCTGGTCAGCCTGAGTGACGGCCCCAACCTGCATCGCAGCTGGAACGGGGTGCGCGTCTACGGCCATGGTACGCGCATGCGCTGGGGCGCCTTCGACCTGCGCGCCACCCGGCCGGGGCGTGGCGGTTTCGATGAAACCGTCAATGCGGGCGAGCGGCTGCGCGGCGCCACCGCCAGCTTCATCGTGTCGGATGGTCCGGGTCCCAACACCTATTTCGATCCGTTCTGGTACCGCACGGACAATCCGGCCTTCCGCATGGCCGGCCGCATCGGCGGCGACCATCGCGACACCTACGGCGCGCGACTGTGGGGCCGTTCGGGCCCGCTGCGCTACGACTGGACCGCGGCGCGACAGACCGGACGCACGATCGACGGCCGCGCGGTGTCGGCATGGGCGTTGTTCGCGGTGCAGAGCCTCTCGCTGTCGGAATCCGGATGGAAGCCGCGCCTCACCTCGCACGTGGACGTCGCCTCGGGCGGCGGCGCAGCCGCTCCCGGCACGGTGCGCGACTTCAACCCGCTGTACGCAAGCTCGAATTACCTCGGCGAAGGCCAGTTCTTGGGGCTGTCCAACCTCGTGATGGTCGCGCCCGGGATCGCGCTCGCACCGACAGCCCGCACCTCGATCGCGTTCGAGTACGGCCATGCGCGCCGCCTCTCGCGGCAAAGCGCCATCCAGGCCGGCGGCGGCCGTGCCTACGCGGGCACGCAGGACGCGCCGGGGCGATCGATCGGCGAGCTGGCGCGGCTGACGGGCACCTGGTCGCCGAACCGCCACGTCTCCTTCCGGCTCGACCTCGAATACCTGGACGCGGGCAGCGGGTTGCGGCGGGCGGGATTGGGCTCGGGCACCTACGCCTATCTCGACACCACGGTGCGCTACTGATGGAAGCGACCTGCTGCTGCGCAACGCCCACCGCGCCCGCCGACGGGGCGCAGCGCGCCTCCGCCGCGCGGCGCGACCTTGCCGTCTTCGGACTCGAGGCGATGCAGGCGATGGCGGCGCTCGACCGGCGGGTCGCGCGCGCCGGCTTGGAACATTCGCTCATCGCGCTGGTGCGCATCCGCATTTCCCACCTCAACGGCTGCGTGGGTTGCCTGGATGGGCACGTGGCCGACGCCCGCAGGCTCGGCGAAAGCGACCGGCGCCTCGCCACGCTGCAAGCCTGGTACCTCACGCCCTTCTTCACCGATCGCGAGCGCGCCGCACTGGCCTGGGCCGAGGCCTTGACGCTGATCGCCGGTTATCCGGTCACCGACGAGCTCCGGCACCAGGTCGGCACGGCGTTCACCCCATCCGACATCGCCGACCTGACGCTGGCGATCACCACCGCGAACGCATGGAACCGGTTCGCGATCGCACTCGGGAAAATGCCCGGGTAACCCCACCGACCATGAGGAGCGCACCATGCGCAGGAACATCCGTCTCGCAATGAAGGCCGTGCTGTTGGCAACGGCAGCCTTTGCCACGCTCGCGCTGGCCGCCGGCCAGGAGCGCTGACCTGCGTGTTTCGGGAATGCCAACAACACGCACCTGCCCCGCATTTCCGGTGATGTCGCAAGGCCAGGCGCGACCAACGCCGCGCCTGGCTCGGAATCGTGGCTCGAGCGAAGAAAGAAGCCGGTGATCCGGCAACCGGGAGTACATCCATGAAATGGTTCAAGCGCATCGCACTGTTCCTGCTGCTCGTGCTGCTGGCGGCCGCTGGCTTCGCCGTCGGGCAGGCCAGGCGTACGACCAACCCCGTCGGCTTCCAGGTCGTGCCCGTCGACACGCCCAGCGGAACCGTGGCGGTCGCGCTCTGGTATCCCACGACCGGGCGGCCGCTGCCGACGACGTTCGCGGGCGGACACCTTCT
Organism: Lysobacteraceae bacterium; assembly: GCA_051959035.1. Classification (GTDB taxonomy): domain Bacteria; phylum Pseudomonadota; class Gammaproteobacteria; order Xanthomonadales; family Xanthomonadaceae; genus JABFWF01. Next base: position 15,156 of record JBQCFN010000275.1, read on the forward strand.
GGACGTCGCCAGGGACGGCGACATCCGCGGCGAGCGCCTGCCGCTCGTGCTGATGTCCCATGGCAACGGCGGTAGCGCGCTCAGCCATGTCGACCTGGCCATGGAACTCGCCAGCGCGGGCTACGTGGTGGCCGCACCGACGCATGCGGGCGACAACTATGCCGATGCCAGCCGCCAGGGATCTGCCTCGCTGTTCGCCCAGCGCGCCGGCCAGATGCGATCCACCGCCGACTTCGTGCTGTCCCGCTGGGTCAATGCCCGCCATGTCGATCCCGGGCGTCTCGGCGCGTTCGGCATGTCCGCGGGCGGCTTCACCGTCCTCACGCTGGCTGGCGGCAAGCCGGACATGGGACGGATCGCCGGGCATTGCCGCCAGTCGCCGGAATTCGTCTGCAAGGCGCTGGCGCAGGCGGGATCGCCGCTGCTGGGGTCGGGGTCGGATGCGGGCGTCTTCGTGCCGGACGTTCGCATCCGGGCGGTCGTTGTCGCCGCGCCCGGATTGGGATTCACCTTCGGCCACGGAAGCCTGGACGACGTGCGGGTGCCGGTGCAGGTCTGGACCGGCGATCGCGACCAGACCGTGCCGTTCGAATCCAATGCCAGGCCCATCCTGCAAGGGCTGGGCGGCAAGGCGGAAGCGCATCGGCTTCATGGCGCCGGCCACCTGTCCTTTCTCGCGCCGTGCACGCTGTTGAGGCCGTCGGGGCCCTGCACCGATCTCCCCGGGTTCGATCGCGCGGCCGCGCATGCCGCCATGAACCGCGAGGTGATCGACTTCTTCGATCGCCACCTGGGTCCCCCTCCGGCAGCGGAGGCACGGTGATGGTGGATATCGACCGGCGCCCTGCCGTGCTGGCGCCCGGCGGCCTGGCGACCTGGACCCAGCCCGCGCCCTGGCCGTTTCCCCTGGAAACCCACCGGGTCTGCGTGCGGCCCCTGCATGTGCAGGACATCGACGGCTTCCTTGCGTATCGATCCGATCCGGACATCGCGCGGTTCCAGGGATGGTCGCCGATGGACCGCCCTGCCGCGTTGGCGTTCCTGCATGGCATGGCGGGCGTCAGCGGCCCGCGCGCCGGCGACTGGGTGCAACTCGGTTTCGCGGTGCCCGGCAGCGGGGAACTGGCCGGCGACATCGGCCTGTTCATGAGCCCGGACGGGCACCGCGCGCGGATCGGCTATTCCTGCGCGCGCCGTTTCCAGCGGCGCGGGCTGACCTCCGCCGCCGTGTCGCTGGTGGTCGACCGTGTCTTCGCCACCACGCCCTGTGCCGTCGTCCAAGCGGACATCGACTCGCGCAACCTCGCCAGCGAACGACTGCTGGTCCGGGTCGGCTTCGCGCTCGCCGACGCGCAGGTCCGGGACGACGAAGGGCGCCACACCATCGAGATGACCTACGCGATGGCGCGCTCGGATTGGCAGGCGCGCACCTGCTGACGCCGCCGCATCCGCGTCGCCGCCACGACGACGCCCGCCGATCCCGCGATGCCGGGGGGAGCGCCGCGCCGCC
>JBQCFN010000276.1:0-2563 GCA_051959035.1 Lysobacteraceae bacterium
CGCCCGGCGCGCTGCGCCGGGCCGGGTGAGCCGCGCAGCGGCGGACCCGACTGAGGGAAAAGCAATGCCCCCGGCCTTCCGGGCGCGGGCCCTCGAGCCTGCCTTTAAGCCTTAATCCTGAGTGCGCTGCGCTTACCCGGGCTACGCAATAGCTTTTCCCAAACGCCGCCGTCCCCTTTCCGAGCGACCGGGAGGACGGGGGCGTTGCGACCAGCGCGCCATGGAGGGCGCGCGCCCGAATCGGGGCAGGATGCCCCGACTGAGGGAAAAGCAATGCCCCCGGCCTTCCGGTCGCGGGCCCTCGAGCCTGCCTTTAAGCCTTATCCGGGTGCGCTGCGCTTACCCCCGGCGACGCCATCGCTTTCCGAACGCCGCCGTGCGCTTCCCGAGCGACCGGGAGGACGGGGGCGTTGCGACCAGCGCGCCAGGGAGGGCGCGCGCCCGAATCGGGACAGGGTGAGCGCGGGCGGCTTGCGCGGCACTGCCGCGCGCCCGTGCGAACGCCCGGCGCGCTGCGCCGGGCCGGGTGAGCCGCGCAGCGGCGGCCCCGACTGAGGGAAACGCAATGCCCCCGGCCTCCCCGGCGCGGGCCGACGAGGTCTGGGCGCCCAACAGGGGCGCTGAGGGGCGCCGCCGGGCCGGGGCAGCCCCAAAAGTCGCTCCCCGATACTCGCTTTGTTTTGGGGCCACCCCGCCCCGTCGGCTTCGTCGCAGCCGCTTGGTCGCGGGGCCACCCCGCCCCGTCGGCTTCGTCTGGCTGCTTGGTCGCGACGCATCCCAGGCTTTGCCAAAACGCCGCCACACCCTCACCGGGAGCGACAGGGCAGGACGGGCCCGGCTGCTAAAATCGCTGGTCTTCCTTTGCCGCCGGATGCCGCGTGACCACTCCCACTCCGCTCACCTACCGGGATGCCGGCGTCGACATCGACGCGGGCAACGAAGTCGTCGAACGCATCAAGCCGCTGGTCAGGCGCAGCTTCCGCCCGGAAGTGATGGGCGGCCTCGGCGGATTCGGCGCCCTGTTCGACCTGTCCGGCAAGTATCGCGAGCCGGTGCTCGTCTCCGGCACCGACGGCGTCGGCACCAAGCTCAAGCTCGCCCAGCAGCTCGGCCGCCACGACACCATCGGCATCGACCTCGTCGCCATGTGCGTCAACGACGTGCTGGTGCAGGGCGCCGAGCCGCTGTTCTTCCTCGACTACTTCGCCACCGGCAAGCTCGACGTCGACACCACCGTCGCCGTGGTCGGCGGCATCGCCAAGGGCTGCGAACTGTCCGGCTGCGCCCTGATCGGCGGCGAGACCGCCGAGATGCCCGACATGTACCCGCCCGGCGAATACGACCTCGCCGGCTTCTGCGTCGCCGCGGTGGAGAAGTCGAAGCTGCTCGACGGCGGCAAGGTCCGCGCCGGCGACGTGCTGGTGGGCATCGCCTCCAGCGGCCCGCATTCCAACGGCTACTCGCTGGTCCGCCGCATCTACGACCGCGCCGGCCGCCCGGCCGAGCTCGACCTCGGCGGCGTGAAGCTGGTCGACGCGCTGATGGCGCCGACCCGGCTGTACGTGAAGCCCGTGCTCGAACTGCTGGGCCGCCACGACCTCCACGCGATGGCGCACATCACCGGCGGCGGCCTCACCGAGAACATCATCCGCGTGATCCCCGACGGCCTCGGCCTCGACATCGAGGCGAGCGCGATTGTCCTGCCGCCGGTGTTCGACTGGCTGCAGCGCGAAGGCGCGGTGCCGCGCGAGGAGATGTGGCGCACCTTCAACTGCGGGGTCGGCTTCGTGCTGGTGCTGGCGCCGGAAGATGTGGCGAAGGTGGGCGCCGACCTCGACCGCCTCGGCCTCGCCCACCGCCCGATCGGCCAGGTCGTCGTCGCCGCCGGCGACGAGCGCGTGCGCATCGGCTGACGCGCCGCAGTAGCCGGGCAAGCGCAGCGCGCCCGGATCGCCTTCCCCGTCGTGCCCGGATGCAGCTCCGTCCGGCCACCCAACCGCGAGCCACCGTGTCCCAGCCCTACCGCATCGCCGTCCTCGCTTCCGGCCGCGGCAGCAACCTGCAGGCGCTGCTGGACGCGATCGCGCGCGGCACGCTGGCGGCGGAACTCGTCGGCGTGTTCTGCGACAAGGCCGACGCGGCCGCCCTGGAGCGCGCGCGCGCGGCCGGCGTGCACGCCGAGGCGATCGACCCGCGCGCCTTCCCCAACCGGCTCGCCTTCGACGCGGCCTTCTTCGACCGCGTCGACAGCACCCGGCCCGACCTGATCGTCTGCGCCGGCTACATGCGCCTGATCAGCGAGGCCGCGGTCCAGGCCCACCGCGGCCGGCTGGTCAACATCCATCCCTCGCTGCTGCCCGCGTTCAAGGGCCTGCGCACGCACGCGCAGGCGCTGGCCGCGGGCGTGGCCGAGCACGGCGCCAGCGTCCACTTCGTCACCCCCGACCTCGACGGCGGCCCGGTGATCGCCCAGGCGCGGGTGCCGGTGCTGGCGGGCGACGATGCCGAGACGCTGGCCCGCCGCGTGCTCGGCCGCGAGCATCCGCTGCTGGTCGCGACCGTG
>JBQCFN010000277.1:0-18377 GCA_051959035.1 Lysobacteraceae bacterium
GGCCGCGAGCAGCGCGAGGACGCCCTTGATGCCTTCGATCAGCGCGATCGCCCGCAGCCCCGGGTGGTGCCGGGGGTTGGGGTCGTAATGCGGATGCTGCGGGTCGTCGGCAGGGCGCATGTGGCGCGCAGACTAACCCGCTGGCCGGCCCGTGGCCATCACGCCGCGCGCGAGGCGCGCTTGCGGTCGGTCTCGGTGCGCAGCTTCTTGCGCAGGCGGATCGCCTTGGGCGTGACTTCAACCAGTTCGTCGTCGTCGATGAACTCCAGCGCCTGCTCCAGCGAGAACTTGATCGGCGGGATCAGACCTTCGTCGTCGTCCTTGCCGGCGGCGCGGAAGTTGGTCAGCTGCTTGGCGCGCAGCGCGTTGACCGTGAGGTCGTTGTCCTTGCTGTGGATGCCGACGATCTGGCCCTCGTAGATCTCCTCGCCCGGCTCGATGAAGAGCCGGCCGCGCTCCTGCATCGCGATCTGCGCGTAGGCCGGCGACGGGCCGGTGGCATTGGAGATCAGCACGCCGTTCTGGCGCTGGCCGATCTGGCCCTCGGTCTTGGGCCCGTAGTGGTCGAACACGTGGAACAGCAGGCCGGTGCCGGCGGTCAGGGTGCGGAACTCGGTCTGGAAGCCGATCAGCCCGCGTGCGGGGATCAGGTAGTCCAGGCGCACCCGGCCCTTGCCGTCGGGTTCCATGTTCTGCAGCAGCGCCTTGCGCTCGCCGAGCCGGCCCATCACGCCGCCCTGGAACTGCTCCTCCATGTCCACGACCAGCGACTCGTACGGCTCCTGCAGGACGCCGTCGATCTCCTTGATGATCACCTCCGGGCGCGAGACGGCGAGTTCGTAGCCCTCGCGGCGCATGGTCTCGATCAGGATCGACAGGTGCAGCTCGCCGCGGCCGGAGACCTTGAACTTGTCCGCGTCGGCGGTGTCCTCGACCTTCAGCGCGACGTTGTGCTGGGTCTCGCGGGTCAGGCGGTCGCGCAGCTGGCGCGAAGTGAGGAACTTGCCGCCGCTGCGGTCCTTGACGCCGGCGAAGGGCGAATCGTTGACCTGGAAGGTCATCGAGATGGTCGGCTCGTCCACGGCCAGCACCGGCAGCTGCTCGACCGCGGCCGGGTCGCACAGGGTGTCGGAAATGCCGATGCCCTCGATGCCGCTGAACGCGATGATGTCGCCGGCCTGCGCCTCGGGCACCTCGATCCGCTCCAGGCCCATGAAGCCGAGCACCTGCAGCACCTTCGCGTTGCGGGTCCTGCCGTCGGCGGCGACCACGGTGACCTGCTGGTTGGTCTTCACCTTGCCGCGCTGGATGCGGCCGACGCCGATCACGCCGACGTAGTTGTTGTAGTCCAGCGAGGTCACGCGCATCTGGAACGGGCCGTCCGGATCCACCGGCGGCGCTGGCACGTGCTGGCAGATCGCCTCGAACAGCGGGGTCATGTCGCCGCTGCGCACGTCGTCGCTGAGCCCGGCGTAGCCCTGCAGGCCGGACGCGTACACGGTGTGGAAGTCGAGCTGGTCGTCGTTGGCGCCGAGGCGGTCGAACAGGTCGAAGGTCTGGTCCAGCACCCAGCTCGGGCGCGCGCCCGGGCGATCCACCTTGTTGACCACGACGATCGGCTTGAAGCCCATCGCGAACGCCTTCTGGGTCACGAAGCGCGTCTGCGGCATCGGCCCGTCCATCGCGTCGACCAGGATCAGCACCGAGTCGACCATCGACAGCACGCGCTCGACCTCGCCGCCGAAGTCGGCGTGGCCCGGGGTGTCGACGATGTTGATCCGCCACTGCTCGCCGGTCTTCGGGTCGGTCCAGCGGATCGCGGTGTTCTTCGAGAGGATGGTGATGCCGCGTTCCTTCTCGAGGTCGTTGCTGTCCATCACCCGGTCGGGGACGACGGCGCGCTCGTTCAGGGTGCCGGACTGCTTGAGCAGCTGGTCGACGAGGGTGGTCTTGCCATGGTCGACATGGGCGACGATGGCGATGTTGCGCAGGCGTTCTACGGAATTGGACATACGGGCTTCGGGGGGGCGGGCGGCGGGCAGGCTGAATGCGCACCGCACCGCGGCGCACAGGACCGGAAAGGAAGCCGGCAAGTATACCCGGCCGTGGATGCCGGACGCTGACTGGCCGGTGGGCCGCGGCCGCGTTGACGGGCGCTCGGCTATCCTGTGCGGCTTCACCCCCCCCACGGAGCGCCGCCATGTCCCTCACCGCCACCTTCGACACCGACCGCGGCCCGATCAAGGTCGAGCTCGCCCAGGACAAGGCGCCGCTGACGGTCGCCAACTTCGTGAACCTGGCCCGGCGCGGCTTCTACGACGGGCTGAACTTCCACCGGGTGATCAACGACTTCATGGTCCAGGGCGGTTGCCCCGAGGGCAGCGGCCGCGGCGGCCCCGGCTACCGTTTCGAGGACGAGGCCAACAACGGCCTGCGCCACGACCGCGGCGTGCTGTCGATGGCCAACGCCGGCCCCAACACCAACGGCAGCCAGTTCTTCATCACCCACGTCGCCACCCCGTGGCTGGACGGCAAGCACACGGTGTTCGGCCGCGTGCTGGAAGGCCAGGACGTGGTCGACAGCATCAAGCAGGGCGACACCATCAAGTCGGTGAAGATCGAGGGCGACGCGGACGCCGCGCTGGCCGCGAAGGCCGACCGGGTGGCCGACTGGAACCGCACCCTCGACGCCAACGCCCGCCCCTGAGCGCGGCTCGCCGGCGGCGGCGAGAAAGTTTCACGTGATACCATTTCCGTCTGCCGGCGGGGCACGCCCGTGCGCGCCGGTTCCCCATCCGTTCCCACAGGTCCCGCGATGACCCAGCTCGCCTCGCGTATCGGTCGCGCCAAGCCCAGCGCGATCATGCAGGTCGCCGAAAAGGCCAAGCGGCTCAAGGCCGAAGGCCGCGACATCATCAGCTTCTCGATCGGCGTGCCGAACTTCCTGCCGGGCGAGCACGTCTACGCCGCCGCGCGCGAATCGCTGGCGAGGGACTCCGGCCAGTACGGCAGCAACCGCGGCAGCGACGCGCTGCTGGACGCCTTCCTCGCGCACATGGCGGAGATCGGCCTCACCGGCTACACCCGCGCCAACTGCGCGACCGGGGTGGGCGCCAAGCACGTCATCTACAACCTCGCCGAGGCGCTGCTCGACGAGGGCGACACCATCGTCTTCCCGACCCCGTACTGGACCAGCTACCTCGACATCGCCGAGATCGTCAACGCGAGGATCGAACTGCTGCCGTGCCCGCCCGCGCAGCACTACAAGCTGCGCCCGGAGCAGCTCGAGGCGGCGCTGGCGAAGAAGCCGAAGGTGTTCCTGTTCAACAATCCCTCGAACCCGACCGGCATGGTCTATTCGAAGGAGGAGATCTCCGCGCTCGCCGACGTGCTGGTGAAGTATCCGGACACCTGGATCATCACCGACGACATCTACAACCGGATGGTGTTCGACGGCATCGGCTACCACAACTTCGTGCAGGCCCGGCCGGAGCTGCGCGAGCGCGTGATCTTCATCGACTCGCTGTCCAAGACCTACGGCATGCCCGGCTGGCGCGTCGGCTTCATGGCCGGCCCGGAAGCCGTCGCCAAGGCGGTGGTGACGCTCAATTCCAACCACATCACCAACCTGCCGGAAGTGACCACCGCGGCCGCGGTGGCGGCGCTCTCCGGCCCGCAGGACGTGACCCGCGAGAAGTGCGCGGAGTTCGCCACCAAGCGCGACCAGGTGATGGCGGCGCTCACTGCGATCCCGGGCGTGGTCTGCCCGCGTCCGCAGGGCGCGTTCTACGTGTTCCCGGACGTCAGCGCCTATTACGGCAAGACCCATGGCCCGACCGGGCTGAAGGTCGGCAACGACGTCGAGCTGTGCAGCGCGCTGCTCGAGGCCAAGGGCGTCGCCTGCGTGCCGGGCTCGGCCTTCGGCGAACCGCGCGCGTTCCGCATCAGCTACACCTGCCCGACGCCGCAGCTCGCGCCGGGGCTGGAGCGCATCCGCGAGTTCTTCGCCGAGCTCGCCTGACTTTCCACGTGCAATGAAGCGGCGCCGCGGGCGCCGCTTCGTCTTTGAAGGAGTCGAGAGATGAAGCAACCCGTCCGTGTCGCCGTCACCGGTGCCGCCGGCCAGATCGGCTACGCCCTGCTGTTCCGCATCGCCTCGGGCGAGATGCTGGGCAAGGACCAGCCGGTGATCCTGCAGCTGCTCGAGCTGCCGCTCGAGAAGGCGCAGGCGGCGCTGAAGGGCGTGATGATGGAACTGGAGGACTGCGCGTTCCCGCTGCTCGCCGGCATGGTCGGCACCGACGACCCGCGCGTCGCCTTCAAGGACGCCGACGTCGCCCTGCTGGTCGGCGCCCGTCCGCGCGGCCCGGGCATGGAACGCAAGGACCTGCTGCTGGAGAACGCCAAGATCTTCACCGAGCAGGGCACGGCGCTGAACGACGTCGCCTCCCGCGACGTCAAGGTGCTGGTCGTCGGCAACCCGGCCAACACCAACGCCTACATCGCCATGAAGTCCGCCCCGGACCTGCCGGCGAAGAACTTCACCGCGATGCTGCGCCTGGACCACAACCGCGCGCTGTCGCAGCTGGCGAACAAGGCCGGCGTGGCGGTGGGCGACATCGAGAAGATGGTCGTGTGGGGCAACCACTCGCCGACCATGTATCCCGACTACCGCTTCGCCACCGCCAACGGCAAGCCGCTGAAGGACCTCATCGACGACGCGGACTGGAACGCCAATACCTTCATCCCCACCGTCGGCAAGCGCGGCGCCGCGATCATCGAGGCGCGCGGGCTGTCGTCCGCGGCGTCCGCCGCCAACGCCGCGATCGACCACGTGCGCGACTGGGTGCTCGGCAGCAACGGCAAGTGGGTGACCATGGGCGTGCCGTCGGACGGCAGCTACGGCATCCCCGAAGGCGTCATCTACGGCGTGCCGGTGACCACCGCCAACGGCGAGTACACCCGCGTCGAGGGCCTGCCGATCGACGACTTCAGCCGCGAGCGGATGGACAAGACCCTGGCCGAGCTCGAGGAAGAGCGCGCCGGCGTCGCCCACCTGCTCTGATCGAAACACCGGGGCGGCCGCAAGGCCGCCTCGCGCTTTGGATGACCGTGATGCCCGAATCCAGATCCGCCGGCGCGCGCTTCCGCGCCGCACTCGCCGAGGAAACCCCGCTGCAGGTGATGGGCGCGATCACCGCCTACGCCGGCCTGATGGCCAAGCGCGTGGGCTACAAGGCGCTGTACCTGTCGGGCGGCGGCGTCGCCGCCAACTCGCTGGGCATGCCCGACCTCGGCATCTCGACGATGGAGGACGTGCTCACCGACGCCCGCCGCATCGTCGACGCCACCGGCCTGCCGCTGCTGGTCGACATCGATACCGGCTGGGGCGGCGCCTTCAACATCGCGCGCACCATCCGCAGCTTCGAGCGGGTCGGCGTGGCCGCGGTGCACATGGAGGACCAGGTCGGGCAGAAGCGCTGCGGCCATCGGCCCGGCAAGGAAGTGGTGCCCAAGGACGAGATGGTCGACCGGGTGAAGGCGGCGGTGGATGCCCGCACCGACGATGGGTTCGTGGTCATGGCGCGCACCGACGCCGCGGCGGTGGAAGGCATCGACAGCGCGATCGAGCGCGCGGTGGCCTACGTCGAGGCCGGCGCCGACATGATCTTCCCCGAGGCGATGAAGACGCTGGACGATTACCGCCGCTTCAAGGCCGCGGTGAAGGTGCCGATCCTGGCCAACCTGACCGAGTTCGGCTCGACGCCCTTCTTCACCACCGGCGAACTGCGCGACGCCGGCGTCGACATCGCCCTGTACTGCTGCGGCGCCTACCGCGCGATGAACAAGGCGGCGCTGCACTTCTACGAGACGGTGCGACGCGACGGCACCCAGAAGCACATCATCGACACCCTGCAGACCCGCGCCGAGCTGTACGACTTCCTGGGCTACCACGCCTACGAGGACAAGCTGGACGCGCTCTTCAAGAAGGAACCGAAATGAGCGAGCAAGCCACCGCCCCCAAGGCCAAGAAGTCCGTCGCGCTGAGCGGCACGCCCGCCGGCAACACCGCGCTGTGCACCGTCGGCCGCAGCGGCAACGACCTGCACTACCGCGGCTACGACATCAAGGACCTGGCCACGAAGTCGACCTTCGAGGAGGTCGCCCACCTGCTGGTCCACGGCGCGCTGCCGACCGCTTCGCAGCTCGCGGCCTACAGGGCGAAGCTCAAGCGCCTGCGCGGGCTGCCGGCGATCGTGCAGGAAGCGCTGGAACTGGTGCCGGCGAACGCCCATCCGATGGACGTGCTGCGCACCGGCTGCTCGGTGCTGGGCACCGTGCTGCCCGAGCGCGAGGCGCACCCGGCCAGCGAGGCGCGCGACATCGCCGACCGGTTGGTCGCCTCGTTCGGCTCGATGCTGCTGTACTGGTGGCACTTCACCCGCAACGGCCGCCGCATCGACTGCGAGACCGACGACGACTCGGTCGCCGCGCACTTCCTGCACCTGCTGCACGGCGAGCCGCCGTCGCAGCTGCACGCCGACGCGCTGGACAAGTCGCTGATCCTGTACGCCGAGCACGAGTTCAACGCGTCCACCTTCACCGCGCGGGTGATCGCAGGCACCGGCAGCGACCTGCATTCGTGCATCACCGGCGCGATCGGCGCGCTCCGCGGGCCCAAGCACGGCGGCGCCAACGAAGTCGCGATGGACATCATCGCCCGCTACGGCAGCGCCGACGAGGCGGAAGCCGACATCCGCGCGCGGGTCGAACGCAAGGAGATCGTGATCGGCTTCGGCCACCCGGTCTACACCGTCGGCGATCCGCGCAACCCGATCATCAAGGAACTCTCGCGCACGCTGTGCGCCGAGGGCGGCAACCAGACCCTGTTCGACGTCAGCGAGCGGATCGAGAGGCTGATGTGGGACATGAAGAAGATGTTCCCCAACCTCGACTGGTACTCGGCGTCCGCCTACCACATGATGGGCATCCCGACGCCGATGTTCACCCCGCTGTTCGTGATCGCCCGCACCACCGGCTGGAGCGCGCACGTGATCGAGCAGCGCGAGGACGGCAAGATCATCCGACCGAGCGCGAACTACGTCGGCCCGGAAGACCGCGACTACGTGCCGATCGACAAGCGCTGATCCGGACCATGGAAAAGGCCGCGCATGGCGCGGCCTTTTTTTTGCGCGGAGGGACGGGGATCCCCCGGCGCGTTCAGTCCAGTCCTTCCTCCGCCAGTACCCTGCGCACCGCCGGGTCCGCCTGCATGCGCTGGAAGTGCCGCCCGAGGTTGTCCAGGCCGTGCAGGTCCACGCCGCTCGCCCTGGCCCAGCGGGTGACGACGAACAGGTAGGGATCCACCAGCGATCGCGGACCGGCCAGCCACTCGCGCCCCGCCAGTTGCCCGTCGACCCGCTCGAACAACCCGCGCAGCTTCGCGCGCGCGTCGGCCTTGGTCTTCTCGATGACCGCGGCATCCTCGAGGTAGGCGGTGGCGCCGAACAGCGGCTTGAACGCCGGGTGCACGTCGGAGTTGAGGAAGCCCAGCCAGCGGTCGACCTCGGCGGTGCCGCGCGGCGTGCCGTCGCCGGCGAGGCCGGCCTGCGGGAAACGGGCGGCGATGTAGTGCAGGATCGCGTTGTTCTGGGTCAGCACCCAGTCGCCGTCGCGCAGCGCGGGCACGGCGCCGGCGGGATTGATCGCCAGGTATTCCGGCGAACGGCGCTGTTCGCGCGAAACGCGCTCGACCTCGTAGGGCGCGCCGGTCCATTCGAGCGCGATGTGGTCGGCGAGCGAACAGGCGCCCGGCGAGTAGTACAGCTTCATGCACCACCTCTCCGTGGGAAGGGAGAGGCGACTATGGGCGCGCGGGCGGCGGGCGTCGACCGCGCCGCGCGCAACAGTCCGTCACGCGTGGCGTGGCTTGAGCTTCTGCACGCGATAGAAGGTGTGGTCGCCGATCGTCGCCACCTGGTAGGCGTTGCGCCAGCTCGGCGAGGCGATCGCGCTGGCGGCGAAGTGGCTCGCGCCCGGCACGATCTCGCGGCGCTTGCCCGGTGGCAGCGCCCAGTTGCGCTGCGAGTCCAGGGCGATGGCCACGGCCTCCGCCCAGGCGTCGTTGTTGCGCAGGTTGGTGTCGGCCGGCACCAGCGTCGGCGCGAACTGCTTGGGCGCGGTCACCACCTTGCACAGGGTGTTGCCCCACAGGCCGCTGTCGCGGCGGCGGAGGGCGACTTCGGCCACCGCCTGCTGGCCGCGCACCGACTGGTCGCGGGCTTCCAGGTAGACGGTGGTGCTCAGGCACAGCGTATCGGCGGCCGGCTGCGGCAGCATCTGCGACAGCCAGAGGATCCAGGCCAACTTCATGCGTCGGACTCCTTGCTCCGTTGCGCCGGGCGGCGATGCTGGCCCCGCCTCGATCAAGGTGGGGTGCAAGGCCGGGTCCGGCATGGCGTACTGGGGAGGGCGGCGGCTCTATGGCTACCTTCTGCCCGGGCGCCAAGCCCCGCGGAATGCAGCGGGAGGGCGCCGGCGCCCGCCAAGGGGGCGGGCCAAAAGTGCGCGCACGGTAGCCATCACAAACCTAACGCCAGCTGAACGCGTGACGCCCGTCGCAGTTGCGAACGGGGCCACGGGCGGGCCTGGTTGGGCCGGGCGATCAGTCGAAGGCGAAGGCGTCCAGGGCCAGCGAGCCGTACTCGTGGGACGCGTGCAGCGTGTCGCTGCGCGGGTCCGGACCGGCCGCGCCGAGCGCCACGAACAGCGGCAGCAGGTGCTCCGGGGTGGGATGCGCGCGCCGCGGGTGGGGCGCGCGCAAGCTCCAGTCGAGCAGGGCGTCGACGTCGCCCGCGGCCAGCCGGCCGCGCATCCAGTCGGCGAATTCGCGGGCCCATCCGGGCATGGCGGCCGCAGGTTCGTCCCAGGCCAGGTCGCCGAGGTTGTGCACGAAGCCGCCCGAGCCGATCACCAGCACGCCCTGCTCGCGCAGGGGGGCAAGCGCGCGGCCGAGCGCCAGGTGCATCCGGGCATCCGCCTGGGGGACCACCGCAAGGGGCACCACCGGGACATCGGCCTGCGGGTACATCCGGCGCAACGGCACCCACGCGCCGTGGTCCAGGCCGTGCCCGGGCAACAGGGTCGCGGGCAGGGCCGCCTCGCGCAGCAGGCCGGCCACGCGCGCCGCGAGTGCCGGATCGCCGGGCGCCGGATAGCGCAGTGCGTACAGCGGGGGCGGGAACCCATTGAAGTCGTGCACGGTGCCCGGATGCGGATCGGCCCCGACCGCCGGTTGCCGCGCCGTGAAGTGGGCCGATGCGATGACGATCGCGCGCGGCTGCCCGAGCCGTTGGCCCAGTCCGTCGAGGAAGCGGCCGGCGGCCGAATCCTCGACCGCCAGCATCGGCGAGCCGTGGGACAGGAACAGGCTGGGCAGGCGGAGCGGCGCGTCCATGCCGGCAGGATGCGCGCGCGGCCGTGCATGTCCAATGGACGCTTGCGGGATGCTGCGTGCCGGCGACGCGATGCCGATCACACGCCTCTGGCAAAATACCGGGCTTCCCTCCGCCAGCCGCGCCCCGATGAGCCACTACGACGCCCGCTCCGCCGTCCGCCCGCAGCCCGACCAGCCGATGGTCGACATCGCCGACTACGTGATCGATTACAAGGTCGACTCGCAGGAGGCGTACGACACCGCCCGCTACATGCTGCTGGATTCGCTGGCCTGCGCGATGCTGGCGATGAAGTTCCCCGACTGCGTGAAGCACCTCGGCCCGATCGTGCCGGGCGCGACCCTGCCGGGCGGCGCGCTGGTGCCGGGCACCGGGTTCGAGCTCGATCCGGTCCAGGCCGCCTTCAACATCGGCACCCTGATCCGCTGGCTCGACTTCAACGACACCTGGCTGGCGGCCGAGTGGGGCCATCCGTCCGACAACCTCGGCGCGATCCTCGCGGTCGCCGACTGGCAGAGCCGGCAGGCGCTGCGCGACGGCGGCGCGCCGGTGACCGTGCGCGACGTCCTGTCCTGGGCGATCAAGGCGCACGAGATCCAGGGCGTCTACGCGCTGCAGAACTCGTTCAACCGGGTCGGCATGGACCACGTGATCCTGGTCCGGCTGGCCTCGACCGCGGTCGCCACCGCGATGATGGGTGGCGGCAAGGACGAGGTGATCGCCGCGGTCTCGCATTCGTGGATCGACAACGGCGCCCTGCGTACCTACCGCCACGCGCCCAACACCGGCCCGCGCAAGAGCTGGGCCGCCGGCGACGCCTGCCGCCGCGCCGTCACCCACGCGCTGAATGCCGTGCACAAGAAGGTCGTCGGCTACCCGAGCGCGCTGAGCGCCAAGACCTGGGGCTTCTACGACGTCGCCTTCAAGGGCCAGCAATTCAAGTTCGAGCGCCCGTTCGGCAGCTACGTGATGGAGAACGTGCTGTTCAAGATCAGCTTCCCGGCCGAGTTCCACGCGCAGACGGCGGTCGAGGCGGCGATGCGGCTGCATCCGGAAGTCGCCGGCCGGATCGAGCAGATCGAGCGGATCGAGATCGAGACCCAGGAAGCCGGCGTGCGCATCATCGACAAGACCGGCCCGCTGGCGAACTACGCCGACCGCGACCACTGCATCCAGTACATGGTCGCGGTGCCGCTGATCTTCGGCCGGCTGACCGCCGAGGACTACACCGACGCGGTCGCCGCCGACCCGCGCATCGATGCGCTGCGAGAGAAGATGACCGTGCGCGAGAACCCGCAGTTCACCCGCGACTACTTCGACCCGGACAAGCGCTACATCGGCAATGCGGTCCAGGTCTTCTTCAAGGACGGCAGCTCCACCGAGAAGGTCTCGATCGACTACCCGATCGGCCACCGCAAGCGCCGGGCCGAGGGCATCCCGGTGCTCATGGCCAAGTGCGAGGCGGCCCTGCGGGCGCACCTGCCGGCGGCCCAGGTCGACCGCATCCTCGAGCTGGCCGCCAACCCCGCGCGGCTGGAGGCCCTGCCGATCGAGCAGTTCACGAACCTGTATAGGGCCTGACAAAAAAGGTCACCTGACCGTGGTGGTCAAGCCTGAACCGTTATGCTAGCGTTAACAGGGCTTTCACCGCGCTGGAATTAGTCTGGTCGGGATGGCGTGGATTTGGCCGTTCCGAGCTCGCTTCACCGCTTTCTCTTTCTGATCAAGGAGCTGAAGATGAATAAGAAACTCCTCTGCGCCGCGCTGCTGTGCGGGCTGGGCGTGGCACAGGCGGCCTCCGCGCAGACCTTCGACGATCGCTGGTATGTCACCGGCTCGGCCGGCATGAACATGCAGGACAACGATCGCCTGACCGACAACGCGCCGTTCCTGGCGGTGGGCGTCGGCAAGTACCTGACCCAGCACTGGTCGATCGATGCCGAGCTGAACTACCAGAACCCGAACTTCAACAACAACGCGGTCTGCCTGACCGGTCCGACGGAAGGCTTCTGCAACCCGCACGACCTGAACTGGAGCCAGTACGGCATCTCGTTCGACGCGCGCTACCACTTCCTCAACGAAGGCCGCAACTGGAACCCCTACCTGCTGATGGGCCTGGGCTACCAGCGTTCGGAGGAAGAGCTCGACAACTTCCCGAACCCCGATTCCCCGGCCGTCCGCAAGCACGGCAACATCGCCGGCAAGCTCGGCCTCGGCGTCGAGGGCAAGCTTGGTTCCAGCGCCCGCGTACGTGGTGAAGTCGCCTACCGCATCGATGCGGACAACAACAGCCGCGCTGGCCTGCTCAGCGATCCGGACAACGACGACGGTCCGGACTGGTTCGGCGACGTGCTGGCTTCGGTCGGCGTGGTCATCCCGCTGGGTCCGGAACCGACCGCCCCGGTCGCCCCGGCCCCGGCCGCCCCGAGCTGCGCCGACATGGACAGCGACGGCGACGGCGTCAACGACTGCAACGACAAGTGCCCGGGCTCGCAGGCGGGCCAGACCATCGGTCCGGACGGCTGCCCGGTGCCGGTATCGATCGACCTGAAGGGCGTCAACTTCGACTTCGACAAGTCGCAGCTGCGTCCGGACGCGGTCGAGATCCTGAACCAGGCCGTCGAGATCCTGAAGCGCTATCCCGACCTGAAGGTCGAGGTCGCCGGCCACACCGACTCGGTCGGTACCGACGCCTACAACCAGAAGCTGTCGGAGCGTCGCGCCAAGGCCGTGTACGACTACCTGACCAGCAATGGCGTCGACGCCTCGCGCCTGATCGGTCCGACCGGCTACGGCGAGAGCCGCCCGATCGCGCCGAACACCAACCCGGACGGTTCGGACAATCCGGAAGGCCGCGCGCAGAACCGTCGCACCGAGCTGAACGTGCAGAACCAGTAAGCGTTCCCGGCGTTCGCGACACCGAAGCCCGGCGCATGCGCCGGGCTTCTTTTTTTTTGCCCCCGCCGCACGCACGCTGCATTCAGGCAACCTCGCCGAAACACCTGCCGCTCGCGCGATTGAGCCGTGCGGTGCGCGCGCCTACACTGCAAGGCATCGAGTGCGGAGGCCCATCGCCATGCGTCCATCCTTGTGGCTGATCGCCATGCTCGCGATGCCGTTCGCCGCGCAGGCCGCTTCCTGCCCGGCGCCCACGCCGGTTGCGCCATTGCAGCCGGCCAGCGCCGCGCCGTTGTCCGACGAACTCGCCTCCGCCGCGCACCCGCTCGGGGAACCGGCCGGCGTGCTGTCGCAGGCGTACGACGCCTCGCTCGCGGTCGACCGGGTGTTGCTGCGGCAGCAACTGGCGCAGTGCCTCGAACTCGCCAATGCGGCGCCGGCGGCGGGCGGCCTCGACGCCGGCAATCCCGCCGCCTACAAGCCGCGCACGCAATACGACAACACGCCGTGGCGCTTCAACATGAGCCAGGGCGGCAAGAAGATGACCGCCGACGAATTCGCGGCGTGGATGGAAGCGCGCGGCGTGCACGTCGCCCGCGGTGCCGCGACGGCGGCGCCGGCCGCCGACCAGGCCCTGCCGCCGCCGCCACCGGCCGATCCCGGCAAGCCTTGAGGCCGCCGCGCGCGCGTCCTCCCGGCGGCGACCGGGCGCCGGCGCGCACCGGGCCCGCGGCCGCGGTTCGCCACGGCCTGGCGCGGGTGCTGTCCAAGCGCGGGCTGTGCTCGCGGACGGAGGCCGCGCGCTGGATCGCCGGCGGCCGGGTCAGCGTCGACGGACGCCTCGTGCGCGATCCCGAGTTCCCCACGCGGGCGGACGCCGCCATCGCGATCGACGGCCTCCCCGGCCTCGCCCCGCGCCGTTGCCATGTGATGCTGCACAAGCCGCGCGGCCTGGTCACCACCACCCGCGACGAACAGGGACGCGACACCATCTACCGGTGTCTGGCCGGCGCCGGGCTTCCGTGGCTCGCGCCGGTCGGCCGGCTCGACAAGGCGAGCGAAGGCCTGCTGCTGCTTTCCAACGATCCGGCCTGGGCGGCGGCGATCACCGATCCCGCGCGCGGCCCGCGCAAGACCTACCACGTGCAGGTCGACGCCATTCCCGGCGAGGCCTTGCTGCGCGCCCTGGAAGCCGGCGCGCCGGTGGACGGCGAACTGTTGCGGGCGGCGTCCGCGCGGCTGTTGCGCGCCGGCGGGAAGAACGCCTGGCTGGAGATCGTGCTGGAGGAGGGCCGCAACCGGCACATCCGCCGGCTGCTTGCCGCCTTCGACATCGCCGTGCTGCGGCTGGTGCGGGTGGCGATCGGCGGCCTGGTGCTCGGCGACCTGCCGAAAGGCGGCTGGCGCGAGCTCTCGGCGGAAGAAGCCGCCACGCTCGCGCCGGCGGTCACGCCTTGAGCACGCCCAGCTCGCGCCCGATCCGGGTGAACGCGTCGATCGCGCGGTCGAGGTGCTCGCGCGTGTGCGCGGCCGAGATCTGCGTGCGGATGCGGGCCTGGCCCTTGGGCACGACCGGGAAGAAGAAACCGATCGCGTAGATGCCTTCCTCCAGCAGGCGCTGCGCGAAGCGCTGGGCGAGCGGCGCGTCGTAGAGCATGACCGGGCAGATCGGGTGCACGCCGGGCTTGATGTCGAAACCGGCGGCGGTCATGCGCTCGCGGAAGTACGCGGTGTTTTCGCGCAGCCGCTCGCGCAGCCCGCCGGCCTGCGACAGCATCTCGAAGGCCTTGATGCCGGCCGCGACCACGTGCGGCGGCAGCGAGTTGGAGAACAGGTAGGGGCGCGAGCGCTGGCGCAGCAGCTCGATGATTTCCTTTTTCGCCGTGGTGAAGCCGCCGAGCGCGCCGCCCATCGCCTTGCCGAGGGTGCCGGTGAAGATGTCGATCCGGTCCATCACGCCCTTCACCTCCGCCGAACCGCGGCCGGTGGCGCCGAGGAAGCCGGTGGCGTGGCATTCGTCGATGTGCACCAGCGCGCCGTACTTCTTCGCCAGCGCGGTGATCTCGTCCAGCGGCGCGATGAAGCCGTCCATGGAGAACACGCCGTCGCTGGTGATCATGATCGTGCGCGCGCCGTCGGCCTTCGCCTGCTGCAGCTGCTTCTCGAGGTCGGCCATGTCGCAGTTGGCGTAGCGGTAGCGCCTGGCCTTGCACAGGCGCACGCCGTCGATGATCGAGGCGTGGTTGAGCGCATCGCTGATGATCGCGTCGTTCTCGTCCAGCAGCGGCTCGAACAGGCCGCCGTTGGCGTCGAAGCAGGCGGCGTAGAGGATGGTGTCCTCGGTGCCGAAGAAGCCGGCGATCGTCCGTTCCAGCTGCTTGTGCAGGTCCTGGGTGCCGCAGATGAAGCGCACGCTGGCCATGCCGAAGCCGTGGGTGTCGAGCGCGTCCTTGGCCGCCTGGATCATCGCCGGGTGGTCGGCGAGCCCGAGGTAGTTGTTGGCGCAGAAGTTCAGCACCGTGCGCCCGTCGGCGAGGGTGATCTCCGCCGCCTGCGGGCTGGTGATGATGCGCTCGGCCTTGAACAGGCCGGCGTCACGGATTTCGTCGAGGGTGGCTTCGTAGCGTTCGGTCAGCGACATGGCGGTGGCGTCTGTAGCGGCTTATAGCCGCGAGCTCTTCGAATGGCGAGCGAAAAAGCTCGCGGCTATAAGCCGCTCCTACATGAGCGGCGTACCAATCAGTTCCAGCTCAGCACGACCTTGCCGGACTTGCCCGATTCCATCAGGTCGAAACCCTGCTGGAACTCGTCGATCGGCAGCTGGTGGGTCAGCACCTTGCCGAGCGGGAAGCCGCCGAGCACGAGCTGGGTCATCTTGTACCAGGTCTCGTACATGCGCCGGCCGTAGATGCCCTGCACGGTGAGCCCCTTGAAGATGATCTTGTCCCAGTCGGCGCCGGCGCCCTTGGGCATGATGCCGAGCATGGCGATCTTGCCGCCGTGGTACATGCAGTCGAGCATGTGGTTGAAGGCGCGCGGGTTGCCCGACATCTCGAGGCCGACGTCGAAGCCTTCCATGTGCAGGTCGGCCATCACGTCCTTGAGCGAGGTGTTCGACACGTTGACCACGCGCGTGGCCCCCATGTCGGCGGCCAGCTTCAGGCGGTAGTCGTTGACGTCGGTGACCACCACGTTGCGCGCGCCGATGAACTTGCAGATGCCCGCGGCGATGATGCCGATCGGGCCGGCGCCGGTGATCAGCACGTCCTCGCCGATCAGGTCGAACTCCAGCGCGCAGTGCGCGGCATTGCCGTACGGGTCGAAGAACGCGGCGAGTTCGGACGGGATCTGGTCGGGGATCGGCCACAGGTTGCTGGCCGGCATCACGATGTACTCGGCGAAGGCGCCGTTGCGGTTGACGCCGATGCCGACCGTGTTCGGGCACAGGTGCTGGCGGCCGGCGCGGCAGTTGCGGCAATGGCCGCAGACGATGTGGCCCTCGGCGGAAACGCGCTGGCCGACGCGGTAGCCGGTGACGCCCGGGCCCATGTCGACGATCCGGCCGACGAACTCATGGCCGATGGTCAGGCCCGGCTTGATCGTGCGCTGGCTCCACTCGTCCCACAGGTAGATGTGCAGGTCGGTGCCGCAGATCGCGGTCTTCTCGAGCTTGATCAGCACCTCGTTGGGGCCCGGCGCGGGGATCGGCACGTCCTCCATCCAGATGCCCTTGCCGGGCTCGCGCTTGACCAGTGCCTTCATCAGGGCTTGTGACATGGGGAAACCTGCGGAGGTACGCGCGACGCGCGGCGAAGACCGTGAATTATACGCGCCGGCCCCGCGACGCCCGCGTCAGTCGCCGGTGATGGCGTAGTCCAGGCGGTAGGCGTGCGTGCCATCCGCGGCGATGTCGATCGCCAGCGTGCCGGACAGCCCGGCGAGCGCGCCGGTCCCGCTGCCCGGTACCACCGCCACCCGCAGGACGTGGGCGCCGGCGTCCAGCGTGCCGCTGTGCTGCAGCATGAAGCTGCCGGCGCGGCCGTGCAGCGTCCCCGCCACGTGCTCGACCGCCACGTAGCCGGCCGAGCCGCTGGCCGGATCGCCGGCCGCGAGCATCTCGACCACGCTGCGCGCGTCGAGGTCGCCGTGGAAGCGCTTTTCCAGCCGCATGCGGCCGAACGCGCCGCCGTGGCCGGCGTCCACGGCCTCCGTCGCGGTGCGCTTGACGTCGAACGTGCCTGTCGCCTGTCGGTCCATGGGCGTCCTCGCGCCGGGGTTTCCGCCCATGGTAGGGCGACCACGCCGCCGGATGTCTGCTACGCTGCCGGCGTCGCGGATTCCCATGCCAGCCGGCCCCGTTTCCCGACCCGTGCCAGCCGCCTTGAGCGGTTGCGTGTCGCGTTGCCGGCGGCAGGATCCGCGCTCCCTTCCGACGAGGAGCTGCGAATGAAAGTCCTGGCCTGCGACGGCATCCACGAAGATGGCCTCGCCCTGTTCCGCGCCGCCGGCTGGGAAGTCGCGGTCGCCGACCAGCCGATCAAGGATCCCGGCGTGCTCGCCGCGGCGCTCGCCGACGTCGATGCGGTGCTCGTGCGTTCCGCCACCCGCGTGCCGGCCGAAGCGCTGGCGGGGGCCGAGCGCCTGAAGGTGATCGGGCGCGCCGGCGCCGGCGTGGACACCATCGACGTCGACGCCGCCACCGCGCGCGGGATCGCGGTGATGAACGCCCCCGACGGCAACACTCTGGCCGCCGCCGAGCACGCGCTGTCGCTGCTGTTCGCGCTCGCCCGGCACGTGCCGCGCGCCGATGCCGGCATGAAGGCGGGCGAGTGGCCGAAGGCCGGGCTCACCGGCTTCGAGCTCGAGGGCAAGAAGCTCGGCGTGATAGGCCTGGGCCGCATCGGCGGCACGGTCGCGCGCAAGGCGCAGGGCATCGGCATGGACGTCGCGGCGCACGATCCGTTCCTGCCCGCCAACGCCGCCGGCAAGGGCAGCGTGCCGCTGAAGCCGCTGGACGAGCTGCTCGCCTGGGCGGACATCGTGACCCTGCACATCCCGCGCACGAAGGACACCACCCACCTGCTGTCGGAAGCGCGCCTGCGCGCGATGAAGCCCGGCGCGTACCTCATCAACGCCGCGCGCGGCGGGCTGGTCGACGAGGCCGCGCTGCTGCGCCTGCTCGACGAAGGCCACCTCGCCGGCGCCGCGCTCGACACCTTCGCCACCGAGCCGCTGCCGGCCGACTCGCCGCTGCGCACGCATCCGAAACTCATCCTCACGCCGCACCTCGGCGCGTCCACCAGCGAGGCGCAGCAGGCGGTCAGCACGATCCTGGCGCGGCAGATCGTCGACTTCGTCGCCACCGGCGCGGTCGCCGGCTGCGTCAACCTGCCGCCGCTCACGGCCGAGGCCGCGCGCGAGGTCGGCCCGTGGATGCCCCTGATGTCCGCGCTCGGCCGCCTCGCCGCGCGCCTGGTGCCGGCGCCGACCCGGCTCACCGTCACCTACGCCGGCCGCACCGAGGCGCTCGATACGCGCCCGCTCACGCGCCTGCTGGTGGCGTCGCTGCTCGGCCGGCATTCGGCGCGGGTGACGCCGGTCAACGCGTTGCAGGAAGCCGCCGCGCGCGGGCTGGCCGTGGCCGAAACCGTCGGCGGCGACGGCGACGGCTTCGACCGCCTGCTCAGGCTGCGCGTCGAAGGCGACGGCCGCGCGCGCGAGATCGAGGCCACGCTGCACCGCGGCCCGCGGGTGGTGCGCTTCGATGGCGTGGAGATCGAATTCGATCCGCAGGCGCACGTGCTGCTGCTGCGCAACGAAGACCGGCCCGGGATGATCGGCACCGTCGGCACCCAGCTCGGCGCCGGCGGCGTCAACATCGTCAACTTCGCGCTCGGCGCCGCCGGCGACGGCCAGGCGCGCGCGGCCATCACGATCGACCGCCCGCTCGACGACGCCCAGCTCGCCACCCTGCGCGCCACCGCCGGCGTGCTGTCGCTGCAGCAGGTCTGACGTGCGCATCCT
>JBQCFN010000278.1:0-6889 GCA_051959035.1 Lysobacteraceae bacterium
CGCAGCTCGCGTTGTGGGGCCTGCGGGTGGACGGGCGGGCCGACCTCGGCGACGGGCCGCTGCTGCTGGTCGCCGGCGCGAGCGAGGTGCGCTACCGCGACCTGCTCGCGCGCTGGCACCAGCTGTGCGACGCGTTCGGCCCGCTGCCGCCGCCACGGGTGGTGAACGTCGACCACGGCGCGCAGCGCTTCCTGCTGTTCGCGCTGGACCGGCCGCGGCCGGGCGCCTGCGTGGCGCCGGCGATGGCGTGGGTCGATGTGCCGGCGTCGGGCGCGACCGTCGCCCGCGGCGGCACCCTCGCCGTCGCCGGCTGGGCGTTCAAGGACGGCGTCGGTATCGCGCGGGTGGAGGTGCTGCTCGACGGCCGGGTCGTGGCGGAAGCGCGCTATGGCCGCGCCGCGCCGGGCGTGCGGGCGTTCTGGAAACTGTCGGATGATCCGCAGCACCCCCGGGTCGGCTTCGATGCGCGCGTCGACCTGCGCGGGGTCGCGCCGGGCCGGCACTGGCTCGGGCTGCGCCTGCATGGACGCGACGGCAGCGCCGAGGACTGGAGCGAGCAGCCGCTGGACGTGCGCTGAGCGCTCGGCCAGGCAAAGCGGAAGGACGCGCTGGGGCGCCGGCCCCGGGTGCGCTGCGCTGACCGGGCGACCCGGGCTAGGGCAGGGTGAAGCCGGCCTGCCGCAGCAGCCGCGCGGTGGCGATCAGCGGCAGGCCGACCAGCGCGGTGGGATCGACCGTCTCGATCGCGTCGAACAGGGCGATGCCGAGGCCTTCGGACTTGAAGCTGCCCGCGCAGTCGAGCGGCTGCTCGGCCGCGACGTAGCGCGCGATCGCGTCGGCGTCGAGCGAGCGGAAGCGCACCGTGGTGGTGTCCAGCGCGTGGAAGGCGTGCCCGCTGCGGTGGGCCACGCACACCGCGGTCAGGAACTCGACCGCGCGGCCCGACATGCCGCGCAACTGGGCGACGGCGGCCTCGACCGAGCCCGGCTTGCCGAGCGGGCGGCCGTCCAGGCAGGCGACCTGGTCGGAGCCGATCACCCAGGCGTCGGTCCCGCCGGCGACCGCGGCGGCCTTGGCGCCGGCCAGGCGGCGGGCGAGGGCGGCGGGCGATTCATCCGGCAGCGGGGTTTCGTCGACCTCGGGCCGGGCCACCTCGAACGGCAGCCGCAGCCGCTCCAGCAGTTCGCGCCGGTAGCGCGAGGTCGAGGCCAGGACCAGCCGCGCGCTCATGGCTGCGCCGCGCGGGCCCGCTCGAGCCGCTGCACCTGGTGGTCGATGCGCTCGCGCGCGCGGTCGATGGAGTCGCGCACCGCGGCCAGCTGCTGCAGCGAGGCCTCGCCGCCGTGCTGCTGCAGCCACAGCCGCTGGCGCAGCATTTCGTGCATCGCCTCCTGCACCGGGTTGCTCTCGTCGCCGGCGATCGCCTCGATCTCGGCGCGCGCGGTGCGCAGGCGGGCCTCCAGCGCGTCGGCCGAGTCCAGCACCTGGCGCAGGGCCTGCTGGCGTCGACCGCCGCGCCGGCGGCGGGCGTAGGCGAGGGCGGCCAGCGCCAGGGCAACGACGGCGGCGGCGATGGCGATGCTGGCCAAGGGACGGGTCCGGGCGGTGGAACGGCCAGTCTGCCGCCCCGGCCGGGCCGGGGCAAATTCCCGCGCCGACAAGGGCTTGGCGCTTTGACAGGGGCGGCCGCAGGGCCTACCATTCCGCGGCTCATGTCCGCCCACGCTCCGGAATCGCGGGTCCCCGAGATCCTGGACGCCTGGCGCATGGTGGCCGCGCGGCGCAGCTTCGAGGGGAGCCTGCCGCTCGCGTCGCTGCCGCGCCTGCGCGACGCCCTGTGCGATCCGGACGGACAGGTCGGCTTCGAGATCGGCTTCGACCACGACAGCCTCGGCATCCCCTATGCCGAGCTGCGCATCGCCGCCGAACTGCCGCTGCAATGCCAGCGTTCGCTGCAGCGGTTCCTGCTGCCGGTCGAGGTGGTGCAGCGGCTCGGCCTGGTCCGCGACGAGGCGGACGAGGCCGCGCTGCCGGAAGGCTACGAGCCGCTGCTGGTGCCGGAGGACGGCACCCTGCGGCCGGCCGAGCTGGTCGAGGACGAACTGATCCTTGCCCTGCCGGTGGTCCCGCTGGCCCCCGGCAGCGAGCCGGTCGAGCGGGACTGGTCGCCGCCGGAGGACGAGGCGGCCAAGGCCAGCCCGTTCGCGGCGCTGGCCGCATTGAAGAACAAGGATTAGCCCGTCGCGTCCCGCGCCGGGCCATGAAAACGAAGCTGGAGCAATCCCATGGCTGTGCAGAAGTCCCGAGTTTCCCCGTCCCGCCGCGGCCAGCGCCGCTCGCACGATGCGCTGCAGGCCAAGCAGCTGGCGACCGACCCGACCAGCGGCGAGACCCACCTGCGCCACCACGTCACCGCCGACGGCTACTACCGCGGCAAGCAGGTGATCGCGCCGAAGACCCGGGTCGTCGACGAAGAGTAAGCACCTGTCGCGCGGCGGGCACGCCGCGCGCCGGCGCGATGACGCGATGCGGGCCCGGGGTCCGCGTCGTGTTTTCTTTTTGGGGCGAGGCAGGGATGCGTGGTGCTCGCCGTGCTCGGAGCCGGGCGTGGATCCCGGCATGACGGACAGACAGGCATGACCCAGCAAGCTGTCACCCCGCGCGTGTTCGCGCGCATCGCCGGCACCGGCAGCTACCTGCCGGAGAAAGTGCTGACCAACGACGACCTGGCGAAGTTCGTCGACACCAGCGACGAGTGGATCGCCGCGCGCACCGGCATCCGCGAGCGGCACGTCGCCGCCGAGGGCGAGACCACCAGCGACCTGGCGTTCCATGCGGCCACGCGCGCGCTCGAAGCCGCGGGCGTCAAGGCGTCCGAGCTCGACCTCGTCGTCGTCGGCACCACCACCCCGGACCTGATCTTCCCCTCGACCGCCTGCCTGCTGCAGCACCGGCTGGGCGCCGACGGCTGCCCGGCGTTCGACGTCAACGCCGCCTGCTCGGGGTTCATCTACGCGCTCTCGGTCGCCGACAAGTTCATCCGCTCCGGCGCGGCGAAGACCGCGCTGGTGGTCGGCGCCGAAACGCTCACCCGCATGCTCGACTGGTCCGACCGCGGCACCTGCGTGCTGTTCGGCGACGGCGCCGGCGCGGTGGTGCTCAAGGCCGACGGCGAGACCGGCATCCTCAACACCCACCTGCACGCCGACGGCGGCAAGAAGGAACTGTTGTGGAATCCCGTCGGTGTCTCCGTCGGCTTCAGGCCGGAAGAACACAACGCCGGCGTCAAGGTGCTGATGACCGGCAACGAGGTCTTCAAGCACGCGGTCAAGGCGCTCGACGCGGTGGTCGAGGAAACGCTGGAAGCCAACGGCCTGGACCGCCACGACCTCGACTGGCTGATCCCGCACCAGGCCAACCTGCGCATCATCGAGGCGACCGCCAAGCGGCTGGACATGCCGATGGACCGCGTGATCGTCACCGTGGACAAGCACGGCAACACGTCCTCCGGCTCGGTGCCGCTGGCGCTGGACGAAGCGGTGCGCTCCGGCCGCGTGCAGCGCGGCCAGCTGCTGCTGCTGGAAGCCTTCGGCGGCGGCTTCACCTGGGGCTCGGCGCTGCTGCGCTACTGATCCGCCGCGCCGGGGCCGCGCCCTGGCGGAAGCGTCGCGACATACGGGCGGGTACAGACGCATCGCCGTCCCGATCCGTATCATGCCGCGTCTTTCGGGAAGGACCGCCGTGACCGAGCCGTCTTCGCAACTCGCCTTCGTGTTCCCCGGCCAGGGCTCGCAGTCGCTGGGCATGCTGGGCGAACTCGCGTCGCAGCACGCGCTGGTGCGCGATGCCTTCGCCGAAGCCTCCGAGGGCGCGGGCGCCGACCTGTGGGCGCTGTCGCAGGACGGCCCGGAAGAGCAGCTCAACCGCACCGAATTCACCCAGCCCGCGCTGCTCGCGGCCGGCGTCGCCGTGTGGCGCGCGTGGTTGCAGCAGGGCGGTCCGCGCCCCGCGCTGCTGGCCGGCCACAGCCTCGGCGAATACAGCGCGCTGGTCGCGGCCGGTGCGCTCTCGCTGCACGACGGCGCGCGCCTGGTGCGCCTGCGCGGCCAGCTGATGCAGGACGCCGCGCCGGCCGGTACCGGCGCGATGGCGGCGGTGCTCGGCGCCGACGACGCGCTGGTCGAAGCGGTCTGCACCGAGGCTTCGGGCGACGGCGTCGTGGTGCCGGCCAATTACAACTCGCCGGGGCAGATCGTGATCGGCGGCCAGGCCACGGCGGTCGACCGCGCGCTCGCGCTGCTGGCCGAGCGCGGCGTGCGCAAGGCGGTCAGGCTCGCGGTCAGCGTGCCCTCGCACACGCCGCTGATGCGCGAGGCGGCCGACCGCCTTGCGGTGGCGATGGACGACATCGCCTGGCAGGCGCCGGCGCTGCCGGTGGTGCAGAACGTGGATGCGCAGGTGCATGCGGACGTCGCCGCGATCCGCGATGCGCTGGTCCGCCAGCTGCACCTGCCGGTGCAGTGGACCGCCTGCGTGCAGGCGCTGGCCGCGCGCGGCGCCACCCGCATCGGCGAATGCGGCCCGGGCAAGGTGCTCACGGGCCTGGTCAAGCGCATCGACAAGGCCCTGGACGCGCGCGCGCTCGCCACGCCGGCCGACTTCGACGCCGCGCGCAACGAATGGAGCAACGCATGAGCCAGGATGTCCTGAAGGGCGAGATCGCGCTGGTCACCGGCGCCAGCCGCGGCATCGGCGCGGCGATCGCCGACGAACTGGCCGCGCAGGGCGCGACGGTCATCGGCACCGCGACCTCCGCGGGCGGCGCGGCCGCGATCGACGCGCGCCTCGAGCCGAACGGCGGCCACGGCCGCGTGCTCGACGTCACCGACGCCGCCGCGGTCGACGCACTGGTCGAGGCGATCGGCAAGGAGTTCGGCGCGGTTTCCATCCTCGTCAACAACGCCGGCATCACCCGCGACAACCTGCTCATGCGGATGAAGGACGAGGACTGGGACGCCATCCTCGACACCAACCTCACCAGCGTGTACCGCACCAGCAAGGCGGTGATGCGCGGGATGATGAAGGCGCGCAAGGGCCGCATCATCAGCATCGCCTCGGTGGTCGGCGTGACCGGCAACCCGGGCCAGACCAACTACGCGGCGGCCAAGGCGGGCATCATCGCCTTCAGCAAGTCGCTGGCGAAGGAGATCGGCTCGCGCGGGGTGACCGTGAACGTGGTCGCGCCCGGCTTCATCGACACCGACATGACCCGCGCGCTGCCCGACGCCGCGCGCGAGGCGCTGCTCGGCCAGATCGCGCTCGGCCGCCTCGGCGAGCCGGCCGACATCGCCCGCGCGGTGGCCTTCCTGGCCGGCCCGGCGGGCGCCTACATCACCGGCGAGACCCTGCACGTCAACGGCGGCATGTACATGCCCTGACGCTGAATCCGCGGGCGCCGGCGCGGCCAGGGGGCTTGCGCGCGACGCCCCGGGCTTTCCCTTACACTATCCGTCTGAACAGACTCCGGGAGGAGCGAGCACCCATGAGCACCATCGAAGAGCGCGTCAAGAAGATCGTCGTCGAGCAGCTTGGCGTCAAGGAAGAGGAAGTCACCAACAACGCTTCGTTCGTCGACGACCTCGGCGCCGACTCGCTGGACACCGTCGAGCTCGTGATGGCGCTCGAGGAAGAGTTCGAGTGCGAGATCCCGGACGAGGAAGCCGAGAAGATCACCTCGGTGCAGCAGGCCATCGACTACGTGAAGGCGCACGTCAAGGCCTGACGTCCACCATCCAGGTCCGGCCTCGCCGCCGGACTGCCGCGGGGAACCGTCGCAGGGCGGCGCCCGCCGCGGTCGACGGGGCCGCATCGCGCGGCCCCGCGCATTTGTGAAAGCGCATTCGCCAGCGTAGGGCGAAGTTCCAGGGAGTCCCGTATGTCCAAGCGTCGCGTCGTCATCACCGGTCTCGGCATCGTCTCGCCGCTGGGCACCGACCTGGCCTCGAGCTGGGACGGCATCGTCAACGGCCGCTCGGGCATCGGCCCGATCACCCACTTCGACGCCTCCGCGTTCCCGACCCGCATCGCCGGCGAGGTGAAGGGCTTCGACCCGGCCGACTGGATCCCGGCCAAGGACGTCAAGAAGATGGATCCCTTCATCCATTACGGGGTCGCGGCCGCCACCATGGCGCTGCGGGACGCCGGCATGGAGACGCTCGGCGAGCAGGAGGCCGAGCGCATCGGCGTGGCCATCGGCGCCGGCATCGGCGGCCTCAACGGCATCGAGGAAACCACCCTCAAGTACTCGGCCGGCGGCCCGCGCAAGGTGTCGCCGTTCTACGTGCCGAGCACGATCATCAACATGATCGCCGGCCACGTCTCGATCATGACCGGCGCCAAGGGCCCGAACATCGCCGCGGTCACCGCGTGCACGACGGCGACGCACAACATCGGCCTGGCCATGCGCATGATCCAGCATGGCGACGCCGACGCGATGATCGCCGGCGGCGCCGAATACGCGACCACGCCGACCTCGCTCGGCGGCTTCTGCGCCATGAAGGCGCTGTCGACCCGCAACGAGGCGCCGGAGAAGGCCTCGCGCCCCTGGGACAAGGACCGCGACGGCTTCGTCATGGGCGACGGCGCGGGCATCCTCATCCTCGAGGAATACGCGCGCGCGAAGGCGCGCGGCGCGCGCATCTACTGCGAACTGACCGGCTTCGGCATGAGCGGCGACGCCTACCACATGACCGCGCCGAGCGAGAGCGGCGAAGGCGCGGCGCGCTGCATGGTCGCGGCGATCCGCGACGCCGGCATCAATCCGGACCAGATCGGCTACATCAACGCGCACGGCACCTCGACGCCGGCCGGCGACCTCGCCGAGACGATG
>JBQCFN010000279.1:0-9301 GCA_051959035.1 Lysobacteraceae bacterium
CGCGCAGGCGCTCGTCGCGCGCGCGGTGCGCCGCGTGCGCCCTGGTCGACCCGACCACGAGCCCGGCCCGGAGCAGGCGCTTGAGCGCCCGCTGCAGGGTGGGCGGCAGCGTGCGCGCGTCGGTCCACAGCTGAGGGCTGAGCAGACCGAGCAGTTCGCGCTCGCCCGCGTCCACCTCGACTTCCTCGCCGAGGTGCGGCGCCAGCGCCACCCAGCGCCGGGTGCGCGCCAGGCCATCGCCGCCGGCGAGCAGCACCGCGAGGTCGAAGGCCGTTTCCTCGCGTGGTTCGAGGTAAAGCACGCTGCAGCGGCGGATGCGCATGGAAGGTGTCCGGAAGCGGTCGCCCTCATTGTAGGAGCGGCTCGGCCGCGACCCGCGCCTGCAAACGCCCCGCCGCCGGGGACCGATGCAGGAACGCCAAGGTCGCGGCACCCCTGTAGGAGCGGCTTGCCGCCGCGAGCTCTCAAATCGACCGCGTCTTCCCTTGCAGGAGCGACGTCAGTCGGCGACCGCCCTGCAAGCCACCCGCCACCGAGATGCAGGAGCGAAAAGCTCGCGGCAGCCAGGTAGGAGCGGCTTGCAGCCGCGAGCTCTCCATCGGCGACGCACATCCTTGCAGGAGCGACGTCAGTCGCGACCAGACGAACGGGTCGCGACTGATGTCGCTCCTACAGGGCAGGCGGGAAGAGCTCGCGGCTGCAAGCCGCTCCTACAAAAACGCGCGATGGCCGGGACAGCGGATCGCCGCAAGGCGCAATTGGCGATGCTTGCGGCTGCCGTCGCGCCGAAGCCGACACCGAGCGGTTGTGGTGAACACCGGTGGCGGCTAGATTGCGGCATCGGCCGCGGGGGCGGCCATGGGGATGGGGCATGGCCACCAGGAAAACCGGCGCACGCGCGGCGCCGCTGGATCCCAAAGTCGCGGACCGCCTGCTCGACCTGTTGGGCAGCGACAACGCGTTCCGGCGCCTGTTCAAGAAGGACCCGCAGGCGGCACTGGCGCAGGTCGGGCATCCGGAGGCGAAGGCCGCACTGGCCGCGCAACGCAAGGGGCCGCCATTGACGCCGCCCGGTCCGCCGACGGCCATTCCGCCGGTAGCGACCTGCTGTCAGGTCCAGCGGCTCGCTCCGAAGGCGAGCATCGTCAAGGCACGCGCCGAATTGCGCGAAATGCTGACGTCGGGGTTATCACAGGGACCGATTCAGCTCGACGCGGGGACAACCGCGGCACGCCGCACCCGCAAGTAGGGCGGCAGGCCCTCGACCGGCCACTGCCGGTCGAAGGCCGCAAGCTCGTCCCGCGCACCGTTCTTATCGCCGGCGAGCGCCAGCAAACGGGCACGCTCCAGGTGCGCAAGCGTGCTGATGGCTGCGTTCCAAGGTGCCTGGCAGTGGTAACCGGTCATTTCCGCGTAGCCCAGGCCGCGGTGCACCTGTAGCCACTGCGCTTCGCCTGCCGCCTCATCGTGTCGGCCGGCTGCATCCAGCGCCTGCATTCGCGCGAGATGGGTCTGGAACGACTCGTGTCCCGTCAGCAGCGGTGCCAGCAGCGCGAGCGCCTGCTGTGGGTCGCCCGAGAGGCGCGCGTCGTGCGCGCGCAGCACCACGGCAAGCTCGACGTGCCGTGGCAACGCCATCTCCGGATTCCCCTGCAAGCCTGCCAGCAGCTGCCGCGCGGTTTCGCGGTCGCCGAGTTGCTGGGCCAGCAACCCCGCCGTCAGCGCGGTTCCGACAAGTTCCCTAGCCTCGGCGTGGGCGCCAGCGGCGAGCCGCTGCAGCGCCTGCCTTGTCACTTCGATCGTCGCCAACCGGGCGGCCGGCGTGTTGCCGGCAAGCTCATCGGTCATCGCGATCTGCAATCGGATCGACAGCGCCTCGGCATTGCGCTCGGCATCGACGAGGCGCAATGCCTTGGTTGCCTGATCGCGCGCTTCCGCAAACCTGCCTTGGTCGACGGCGAACGTCGCCCGTTCGAGATAGCGGTTGTAGTCGGCTGGCGAGATCTTGCTTGCAATGCGTTCCGCATCATCGAAACGCCGGCTCACCGCCGCCGCTTCTGCCAAGCGCTGGAGGCTTGCGCGGTTGCCACCCGCATACGCCCGGCGAAATGCATCCGAGGCCTTGTCCGTGTCGCCGAGCGCCATCAAGGCGCGACCTGCTTCGTCGAATCCGAAGGCGGCATTGTCGGACTGCCGCACGGTGGTGCGCTCGGCGTAACGCAGGGCGTCCTGCCATCGCCCGTCGTGCAGCAGGTGCATGGCGACATTGGCCGCTGCTGGCATGGAATCGGGGTACAGGTCGGCCATCAGGCGCCAGGCCGCCAACGCCTTGGCGGGGGCTTCAATCTCGGCCGACCAGCCATCCAGGTAGGCGCTCTCGCGCGGCGCCAGTCGATCGCGCAGCGCTTCTGCGCGACCAAGCGGCACGAGCGTTGCGTTCATGTCGAGAATTGCAAAGCTGACCTTGGCCTGGCCGATCCACGCCAGCGCAAATTGCGGGTCGAGGTCGGTGGCGCGTCGATACAGCGGCAGTGCGTTCGCATAGTCATTGCGCTGGAACGCCTTCTGCCCCAACGCATACGCCCGCAACGCGTCGAGGTTGCCGGTGCTCACCTGCGGCAGCGGCTCGGAGGTCTTGCCGATGGACTCCAGCGCCTCGCCAAGCTTGCCGCGCAGCGCGGCGGTGACGTGGTCGATGGAGCCGAGCGCGGAGGCGGCGCCGGTGCCGTCGGCGGATTCGGCGTACACCGTGGTCTGGGTGCGCGGGTCGATCACCTCGGCGCTGACGCGGACCTTGCCACCGACTTCGGCGACGGTCGGCAGGATCACCGCGCGGGCGCCGTCGCGCAGGGCGATCTCGGAGGCGACGGCGCGATCGAGCGCGGTGCCGGGCGGGCGCTGCATCAGCGCGAGGGTGTCGCGCGCCTTGAGGTCGCTGAGCACGTTGACGTAGCGCGACTGCTCGAGGCTGATGCGGAAGGCCTGTTCGAGCGAGTCGTCGAGCAGGGTGTCGCCGGTGAGGTTGCGCAGGTCGGCGACCACCACCCAGTCGCGCTCGTTGAAGGCGATCGCCGGCTCCGGGCGGGTGGCGAACCACGCGCCGCCGGCCAGGCCCAGGCACAGCAGCGCCTCGGCGGCGAGGGCGGCGGGCCGGCGCCACAGCGGGATGTCGCGCCAGGCCTTGGCCCCGGCCTTGGGCGCGCGCAGCGGCGCGTAGCCGGGCTCGCCGACTTCGTACAACTCCTGCGCCTCGGGCACGCCCTTGAAGCGCCAGCGGCCCCAGGACTTCCACAACAGGTGCTCGCCGCGTTCGCCGAGCTCGCGCGCGGCGCGGCGGGCGAGCGGCTCGGCCACCGCCGACAGCAGCAGCTGGCCGGGACGCGCGAGCGTCATCAGGCGGCCGGCCATCGGCTTGGCGAGGCCTTCGACCTCCAGCGGCTTGGCGCCGACCGCGACCGCGGCGTCGCTGTTGCGCCAGGTCAGCACCTCGCCGACGTGCAGGCCGGCGCGCGCCTGCAGCGGCACCGTGTGCGCCTCGCCGAGCGCGCGCAGGCCGCGGGTGTAGTCCAGCGCGAAGCCGAGGCCGTCGATCGGGCGCTCGAACAGCAGCAGCAGGCCGTCGGAGCGGTCGATCAGGCGGCCGCGCCAGCGCTGCTGCAGCTCCAGCACCAGCGCATCGTGGGCACGGAACAGGGTGGCGGCGGCGGCGTCGCCGAGGCGCTCGACCAGCGTGGTCGAGTCGCACAGGTCGGTCAGCAGCAGCGTGCGCAGCTGCGGGGTGGCCGGCGCGTGCGCGTCGGCGGACGGGAGGATCGTGGCGGCGCCGGCGTTCATGTCACGCAGGCGCGCGCTCGTCCTGCCACTCGACGCGGTTGCCGCCGGCGCGCTTGGCGCGGTACAGCGCGCTGTCGGCCAGGCCGTACCAGTCGTCCCAGTGGCCCTGCGGGGTGACCAGCGTCGCGCCGATGCTGAGGGTGGCGATCTGCGGCGGCGCGGTCTTGAGCTCGTCGAGCGCGTGCGCGGTGCCGACGATGAAGTTGGCGATGCGCAGAAGGTCGGCCGGCGAACCGGCGTTCACCAGCATGCAGAACTCGTCGCCGCCGATGCGCGCGGGATAGTCATCCGGCCCGGCGGCCGAGCGCAGGATGTTGGCCACGCCCAGCAGCACGCGGTCGCCGACGAGGTGGCCGTGGGCGTCGTTGATCGCCTTGAAGTGGTCGCAGTCGATCAGCAGCAGGCCCCGGTGGGCGAGCGCGCCGTTGCGGCGGCGCTCGGCCAGGTGCAGCTGGAAGCCGCGCCGGTTGGCCAGCCCGGTGAGCTCGTCGGTACGGGTGAGCTGCTCGGTCTGGGTCAGGCGGTGGGTGGTGGCGCGCAGGCTGTCGAGCGCGTGCTGCAATTCCAGGTTGCGCCGGCGCAGGCGGCCGATCAGGGTCTGCTCGCTCAGCACCACGCGCTGGATCGCGCGGCGCAGGAAGTGCGCGAGCAGCGCCGGCGCGCGCTCGGCGATCGGTTCGAATTCGTCCTTGCGCAGCTCCAGCAGCAGGCCATGGCCGACCGCCACCGCGTCGGCGCTGCGCGCATGGTCGCCGATCAGCAGGCCGAGCTCGCCGAAGAACTCCCTGGGGCCGAGGCGCTTGTGGGCGAGGTCCTCGCCGAAGTCGAGCTCGACCTCGCCCTGCGAGATCACGTACATGGTGGTGCCGAGGTCGCCACGCTGGAACAGCCGCTCGCCCGGCTCGACCGCGCGGACGCGGCCGACCTTGGCGAACAGGGCGTATTCGTCGGCGGTCAGCGCGGCCACCGCGGCGTCCAGCGGGGCATGCGGCGGCGCGGCCGGCACCCGGCCGGCGGCTTCGGCGCTCATCTCGGGGTCCAGCAGCCGTGTCGGCGGCGAGGATAGCACCGCGCCGGGCGGCCTCCCGCAACGCGATCCGCCGGGGAAAGCGGTCGCGCGTCGCGGGACGGCCACGGGTCAGGCGGCCGCGCGCGGCGCCGGCTGGAACTGCTCCTCCTCGGTCGAGCCCTTGAGCGCGACGGTGGACGACTGCCCGCCCTGGATGGTCTGGGTGACGGCGTCGAAATAGCCGGTGCCGACCTCGCGCTGGTGCTTGACCGCGGTGAAGCCGTGCTCGGCGGCCGCGAACTCGGCCTGCTGCAGCTCGACGAACGCGCTCATCTGCCGGCGCGCGTAGCCGTGCGCGAGCTGGAACATCGAGTGGTTGAGCGCGTGGAAGCCGGCCAGGGTGATGAACTGGAATCTGTAGCCCATCGCCGCCAGCTCCTTCTGGAAGCGGGCGATGGTGGCGTCGTCCAGGTGCTGCTTCCAGTTGAACGAGGGCGAGCAGTTGTAGGCCAGCAACTTGCCGGGGAACTTCGCGTGGATGGCCTCGGCGAAGGCGCGCGCGAAGGCGAGGTCGGGCTTGCCGGTCTCGCACCACACGAGGTCGGCGTAGGGCGCGTAGGCCAGGCCGCGCGAAACCGCCTGGTCCAGGCCCTTGCGGGTCTTGTAGAAGCCTTCCACCGTGCGCTCGCCGGTGCAGAAGGGCCGGTCGTTGGGGTCGACGTCGGAGGTGAGCAGGTCGGCGGCTTCCGCATCGGTGCGCGCGACGATCAGGGTCGGCACCCCGCACACGTCCGCGGCCAGGCGCGCGGCGACCAGCTTCTCGACCGCCTCGCGGGTGGGCACCAGCACCTTGCCGCCCATGTGCCCGCACTTCTTCACGCTGGCGAGCTGGTCCTCGAAGTGCACGCCGGCCGCGCCTGCCTCGATCATCGCCTTCATCAGCTCGAACGCGTTGAGCACGCCGCCGAAGCCCGCTTCGGCGTCGGCCACGATCGGCTGCAGGAAGTCGATGCTGTCGTCCCCCTCGGCGTGATGCAGCTGGTCGGCGCGCAGCAAGGTGTTGTTGATGCGCTTGACCACCTGCGGCACCGAGTTCGCCGGATACAGCGACTGGTCCGGGTACATCTCGCCGGCGAGGTTGGCGTCGGCGGCGACCTGCCAGCCACTGAGGTAGATCGCCTTCAGCCCGGCCTTGACCTGCTGCATCGCCTGGTTGCCGGTGAGCGCGCCGAGCGCGTTGACGAAGGCCTCCTCGTGCAGCGAGCGCCAGAGCTTCTCCGCGCCGAGCCGCGCCAGCGAATGCTCGACGGCAACGGTGCCGCGCAGGCGCACCACGTCCTCGGCGGAGTACGGGCGGGCGATGCCGGCCCAGCGCGGGTTGGTGCTCCAGTCGAGGCGGAGGTGTTCGGCGGTGGGCAGGGCGGTGGTCATGGTGGCTCCTTGCGCGGTTTGTAGGAGCGGCTTGCAGCCGCGAGCTTCTTCGGTGTGCTGGGTCTTGCAGGAGCGACGTGCGTCGCGACCGGGCTGCGAGGGGTGATCGGTCGCGACGGCGTCGCTCCTGCACAAATCAATCGATGCGTTCGTAGGCGGGCAGGGTGAGGAACTCCGCGAGCGTCTCGGCATGGGTGAGTTCCTCCAGCAGCGCGATCGCTTCGGCCAGGCGCTCGCCGCCGGGCAGGCGCATGCGCTCGGCGAGCCTGTTCGGCAGGCCGATCAGCGCGCGCTCGAGCAGCACCTCGTCCACCGGCGTGCCGTCGTCCAGGTGCAGCGGCTGGCCATCGCCGCCCGGCAGGCGCGGCGCGTGCAGCCACTGCCACAGCTGCGCGCGCGCGATCTCCGCGGTGGCCGCGTCCTCCATCAGCCAGTGGATCGGCACGCAGCCGTTGCCGTCGAGCCACGCGGCCAGGTAGCGCACGCAGACCTCGACGTTGTTCTCGAAGCCGGCGCGGGTGATCGTGCCGAGCGCGGGCTTGCGCAGCGCCTCGGCGAGCGCGTCCTCGCCGCGCGCGCCGACGTCCTCGCGCAGCACCGCGTGCTGGTGCGGCGCGCCGGCCGGCAGGTGCGCGTCGAACACCGCGCGCGCCAGCGGCACCAGCGCCGGATGCGCGACCCAGGTGCCGTCGTGGCCGGCGCGCACCTCGCGCAGCTTGTCGGCGCGCACGCGCTCGAGCGCCTGTGCGTTGGCCGCGGCGTCGCCGGCGATCGGCACCTGCGCCGCCATCCCGCCCATCGCATGCGCGCCGCGCCGGTGGCAGGTGTGGATGAGCAGTTCCGAGTACGCGGTCAGGAAGGGCTGGGTCATCGCCACCTGGCCGCGTTCGGGCAGCACGCGGTCGCGGTGGGCGCGGAAGGTCTTGAGGTAGGAAAAGATGTAGTCCCAGCGCCCGCAGTTGAGCCCGGCGATGCGGGCGCGCAGCGCGTGCAGGATCTCGTCCATCTCGAACGCCGCCGGCAGCGTCTCGATCAGCACCGTCGCCTTCATCTGCCCGTGCGGCAGGCCGAGCACGGCCTCGGCGTGCGCCAGCACGTCCTCCCACAGCGCCGCTTCCTCCATGCATTCGAGCTTGGGCAGGTAGAAGTACGGGCCGCGGTCCTTCGCCGCCAGCGCGCGCGCGTTGTGGAAGGCGAACAGGCCGAGGTCGAACAGCGAGGCCGACAGGCGCGCGCCGTCGACCAGCACGTGCTTCTCGTCCAGGTGCCAGCCGCGCGGGCGCACCAGCAGCACCGCCTGTTCGGCGAAGGGCTTGAGCACGTAGTGCTTCGCGCCGTCGGGCGCCATCCAGTCGAGCGAGCCGTCGACCGCCTTCCTCAGCGCGCGCTGGCCGGTGAGGAGGTTGGCCCAGGTCGGCGCGGTGGAGTCCTCGAAGTCGGCCATGTAGCAGCTGGCGCCCGAGTTGAGCGCGTTGATCACCATCTTCGGGTCGGTCGGGCCGGTGATCTCGACCCGGCGGTCGAGCAGCGCCGGCGGCAGCGGGGCGACCCGCCAGTCGCCTGCGCGGATCGCGCGGGTATCGGCGCGGAAGCCGGGCAGCGCGCCGGCGTCGAAGCGGGCCTGGCGCTCCCGTCGGGCGGCGAGGCGGGCCTGGCGGGCCGGCTCGAAGCGGCGGTGCAGGTCGGCGAGGAAGGCCAGCGCGGCCGGGGTCAGCAGGGCCTCCTGGCCGGCCAGCTGCCGGGTGACCACCACGCCCTGACCGTCCACCGCCTGCAGCACTGCCGACATGTCGCTGGCTCCTTCACTCGGGCCCCAGACCGTACGGGTGCGTTTGGGTATTTGACAAACCAGTTTTGGCAATAGCTATGATGAGCTGGGCTTATAGGTAGGGCTTCACGGATGGCCGACGACCGCCCTGCTACGCCGCGCTTTTCCTACAAGGCCGACCGGCTCAAGCCGCTGCGCGCCTTCTGCCAGGTGATCCGGCTGGGCTCGGTGTCGCGCGCGGCGGAGGCGCTGTTCGTCAGCCAGCCGGCGATCACCCTGCAGCTGCAGGCGCTGGAGCGGGAATTCGGGACGCGCCTGTTCGACCGCAGCGGCCGCCGCCTGCAGCCCACCCGCGAGGGCGAGGCGCTGTACGCGCTGGCGCGGCCGCTGGTGGAGGGCTTCGATGGACTGGAGGCGGCCTTCCGCGCCGAGGTCAGCGGACTGGACGCGGGCGAGCTGGACATCGCCGCCGGCAGCTCGACCATCCTCTACCTGCTGCCCGGGATCGTGGACGCCTTCCGCAAGGCGCATCCGGAGGTGCGGCTGACCCTGCACAACGTCACCGGCGCGGGCGGGCTCAACCTGCTGCGGTCGGACGGCGTGGACTTCGCGGTCGGCTCGATGCTCGACGTGCCGGCCGACCTCGACTACGCGCCGATGTTCGAGTTCGCGCCGATGCTGATCGCGCCGCTCGGGCACCCGCTCGCGGACAAGCCCGACCTCGCGCTCGGCGACCTCTCGCCCTACGGCCTGATCCTGCCGCCCAAGCGGCTGACCACCTACCGGATGGTCGACCTGGTGTTCCAGCGCAACCGCGTGCCGTACACGGTGGCGCTGGAGGTCGGCGGCTGGGAGGTGATCAAGCAGTACGTGGCGATGGGGCTGGGCATCTCGATCGTCACCGCGATCTGCCTCACCGACGCCGACCGCGCGCGGCTGGCGGCGCGGCCGCTGGCGCCGTGGTTCCCGGCGCGCAGCTACGGCGTGGTCGTGCGCAAGGGCAAGGCGCTGTCGCCGCAGGCGCGCGCGTTCGTCGAGCTGGTGCGCGAAAGCAGCGGCTGAGCGCGCGCCGCCGCGCCGCTCAGCCCGGGCCGGGCAGCGGCAGGGCGTCGCCGCGGTAGATCGCGACGTGGGGCACGCCGTCCGCGCCGATCCAGCCGCGGTACATGCCCGGAGTATTGAACGGGAAGGCCACGCTGCCGTCGGCGCCGAGCGCGATCGCGCCGCCGTCGCCGCCGGCCTTCGGGATGTCGCGATCG
>JBQCFN010000280.1:0-5744 GCA_051959035.1 Lysobacteraceae bacterium
GCGGTGGTGGCGTTCGACCGGGAACGCGCGCGGTCGTTCCGGGGATTGTCGCACGCGGGTCCGGCAGGGCCGCGTGGGCGCCGGGTGGCGTTGGGGCGGGGTCAGGTTCGCTGCCGCAGGCCGGATGCCCGGCGTTCGGCAGGCCGAGCGGCAGTGCCGCTGCGGAACGAGGTGTGTTGGCGGCGCGGCAGGTGCTGCGCCGTGACGCTTCGATCAGCACCGGTGCGGTCCGTGGCGCGACGCCGGCCTCTTCAGATCGCCCGGCGTGTCACTTCGGTGAGCACCGGTTGCCGTCCATGGCGCGAACGCCGGCCTCTTCGAATAACCCGGCTTGGCCATCCATGGGGAGTTCGCCGGCACGCGGCAGTGCCTCGCCGGCGTGTCACTTCGGTGAGCACCGGGTTGCCGTCCATGGCGCGACGCCGGCCGCTTCGGATCGCCCGGCCCGGCCATCCATGGCCGGGCGGCGTTTGGCAGGCTGCGCGGCAGGGCCTCGCCGGCGTGTCACTTCGGTGAACACCGGTTGCCGTCCATGGCGCGACGCCGGCCTCTTCGGATCGCCCGGCCCGGCCATCCATGGCCGGGCGTGAAATGCCGCGCGACAGTCCACCGGACTGTCGCAAGCGCGGCATTTCACCCCCTCGGATGGTGGCGGGCGTGGAGTTGCTTGAGCTGCTCGCGGGCGACCAGGGTGTAGATCTGGGTGGTGGAGAGCGAGGCGTGGCCGAGCAGCAGTTGCAGCGCGCGCAGGTCGGCGCCGCGGTTGAGCAGGTGGGTGGCGAAGCTGTGGCGCAGGCCGTGCGGGCTGATCCGCGCCGGGTCGATGCCGGCGGCGGCGGCCGTGCGCTTGACCAGCCGCCAGAACTGCTGGCGTGTCGGCGCCTCGCCGCGCGCGGTGAGGAACAGCGGCGCGAGCGCGCGGCGGCCGGCGAGTCGCGGGCGCGCCTCGGCGAGGTAGCGTTCCAGCCAGTGCTGCGCTTCCTCGCCCAGCGGCACCAGCCGCTCCTTGCTGCCCTTGCCGAGCACGCGCAGCACGCCCTGCCGCAGGTTGACCGCGTTCGCCGGCAGGTCGACCAGCTCGCTCACGCGCAGGCCGCAGGCGTACCTCAGTTCGAGCATCGCGCGGTCGCGCAGGCCGGCCGGGGTGGCGAGGTCCGGCGCGGCGAGCAGCGCGTCGATCTCGCTTTCGGCCAGCGCCTTGGGCAGCAGGCGCGGCAGGCGCGGCGGATCCAGCAGCGCGACCGGGTCGTCGCTTCGCTCCCCGCGCCGCAGCGCGTGCGCGTAGAAGGCGCGCAACGCCGACAGCAGGCGCGCGTTGCTGCGCGGCGAGTAGCCCTCGCGCGTGCGCCAGGCGAGGTAGTCGAACAGCGCGCCGCGGTCGGCGCCGGCAATCCCGCCACCCGCGCCGTCGCGCCAGCGGGCGAAGCCTTCGAGGTCGCGCCGGTAGCTGGCCAGCGTCTGCCGCGCGAGGCCGGCTTCCGCCCAGGTCGCGTCGAGGAAGGCCTCGATCGCGCGCGCATCGGCCTCGCGCAGCGGCGGCAGCTGGCGGGCGCGCTGGCGGCGATCGGCGGGCGTGCGCGGCATGGGCGCGAGCTTAGCGGGCGTGGCTTGCGGCCGCTATGCTGGCGCGATGCACGAGCCTTCCACCGGAACACCCCGCGCGCTGGTCGCCTGGCGCCTGCTCGCCCTGCTCTACGACTTCTTCCCGGCGCTGGCGCTGTGGATGCTGCTGTCGCTGGCGTTCACCCTGGGCTACACGCTGTCGGGCCATGCGCCGCGGCAGAACATCGCGCCATTCAGCGCGTTGCAGTGGTTGCTGTGGCTGGCCTGCTGGCTGGTCACCGGCGCCTACGCGGTCGCCAGCTGGCGTCGCGGCGGCCGCACGCTCGGCATGCGCCCGTGGTGCCTGCGCGTGGTGGACGCGCACGGCGGCGCCGCGCCCGTGCCCGCGCTGCTGCGCCGCTACGCGGTCGGCACGCTATCGCTGCTCGCCGTGGGACTGGGCTTCTGGTGGGCGTGGCTCGACCGCGACCGGCTGACCTGGCACGACCGCGCGAGCGGCACGCGGATGGTGCGCGAGCCGAAACCGGCAAAGGCGTGATCCATCGGCCGACCGGCGGCCCGTCCGTAGGAGCGGCTTGCAGCCGCGAGCTCCTGCCTGGGCAGATCCTCGCTGGAACCCTCGCTTCGCCGTCGCCTCGTCGATCCGCCTCAAAAGCTCGCGGCTATAAGCCGCTCCTACCAGGGTGACGCTCAGCCGGAGCGGCGCCGGAACAGGACCGCCGACACGCCCAGCATCACCGCCGAGGGGATCAGGTAGGCGATCCGGTAATCGAACTTGTACACGCCGGCCAGCCGCACGACCTGCGTCTGCAGCAGCCAGAAGCCGAGCGCGAACACGATGCCGATGAAAAGCCGCCGCCCGAGGCCGCCGCTGCGCAGGCTGCCGAACGCGAACGGGATCGCCGCCAGGCACAGCGCCAGCACGTTGACCGGATAGAACCAGCGGCCCCAGTACGACTCCTCGTACACGCTGGCGTCGAGGTCGTTGCGCTTGCGGTATTCGATGCTGCTGCGCAGGTCCTTCGCGGGCATGTAGCGCGGCGCGGTCACGCTGGCGGCGAGCGCGGCGTCGTCGAGCCTGGAATCCCAGCGCTCCTCCATCGCCTCGGTCTGGGTGACCGAGCGGCGGTCGAACCAGGTGCGGCGCACGTTGTGCAGCAGCCAGCCGCCGGGGTGGTGCTCGGCGCTGCCCGCGCGGGCGATCGATTCCAGCCGTCCGGCGTCGTCGAACTCGTACAGCCGCACGTCGCGCAGTTCCAGCCAGTGGCGGCCGCCTTCGTTGCGTTGCTCGCCGGTCTGGGCGTTGAGGAAGGTGTTGCCCTCGCGCGCCCACAGCCCGGAGTACTGGGCGACGATCATGTCCCTGGACTTGGACGTGGCCTTCAGGCTCTCGGCCTTGCGCTGGCCCCACGGTCCGAGCGTCTCGCCGTTGACCACCATCAGCGCGGTCAGCACCGACAGCGCCAGCGCGACCGCCAGGCCCAGCCGCCGCCGCGACAGCCCGAGCGCGCGCAGCGCGGTCAGCTCGGAGCTGGCGGCCAGCTGGCCCAGGCCCATCAGCGTGCCGATCACCGCCGCGGTCGGGAACAGCTGGTAGGCACGCCGCGGGACCGTGTAGATCACGTCGATCAGCGCGGTGGCGAAGGTGTAGTCGCCCTTGCCGATGTCGCCGATCTCGCCGAGCAGCCCGCTGACGACGAAGTCCATGCCCACCAGCACGGCCCAGGTGAGCAGCACCGTGCCCAGCATCACCTTGCCGACGTAGACGTCGTGGATCTTCGGGAACGGCTTCATGCGCCGGGCCTCTTCAGCGCGCGCGGGCGGCGCATGCGGCCGTCCGCGAAATACATCCACAGCGCGGCCAGCAGCAGCGGCGCGAGCAGCCACCACAGCCCCGCCGCCATCGGCAGCCTGCCGCTGCCCAGCCAGTCGGTGCCGAGCATGACCATGTTGGTGCCGAACAGGTAGGCGAGGAAGCCCATCAGGATGCGGCCGTAGCGCGGCTGCCGCGGCGGGCTGCGCGCCAGCGGCACCGCCAGCAGCGCGAACGCGAGCGCGAGCAGCGGCGGCGCGATGCGGTAATGCAGTTGCGCACCGGCCTCGCGGCGCGGATCGAGCAGCAGGTCGGTCGTGGACATCGCCTGCGGGTCGTGCAGGTCCTCGCTGTCGTCGCCCTGTGGCAGGTGCAGGTCGTTGCTGGCGTAGCGCATCAGGCGGTAGTCGCGTCCGGCTTCCAACGGCCCTTCGACGCGGAAGCCGTCGTCCAGGGTGAGGTAGCGCTGGTCGCCGTCGAGGCTGAGGTGGCCGGTGCGGGCGGTGGTGACGTCGAGGCGGTCGCCCTTCTGCCGGTACACGAAGACGCGCTGCAACTGGCGGCCGTCGTTGGACATCCCGCCAACGTAGACCACCCCGCCGTGGCCCGGCAGCTCGGTGAACCGGCCGGGCTCCAGCCCCGCGACCAGCAGGCTGTGGTTGGCCGCGCGCAGCATCTCCTGCGACGCGTGCCTGGCCCACGGCCCCCACCACAGCGAGCACAACGCGACCAGCGCCACTACCGGGACCACCAGCAGGAGCAGCGGGCGCAGCAGCCGGCGGGGGCCGACGCCGATCGAGGTGAGGACGGGCATCTCCGCGTCGCGGTACAGCCGCCCGACCGCCAGCAGCACGCCCAGCATCAGCGCCAGCGGCAGCACCAGCGGCAGGTAGCGGATCAGCTGCAGCCCCAGCTGGGACAGCATCATTCCCGGGGGCACGCGACCGCGGGCGACGTCGCCCAGCACGTCGGCGAACACCCCGCCGAAGCTCACCATCAGCAGCACGACCACCGCGGCGAAGGTCGCCTGGGCGAATTCCCCCAGCAGGTAGCGGTCCAGCTTGGCGACGGGCTTCGGCATCGGGCGTGCTTGCTTTAGACTGCGGGGGCTTCCGTTCTCCCGGCCGACTGGCCCGGGGCATCGCGCGGGGGGCGCGCCGCAGCGGCGTCGCCACAGCCGGCCGATTGTACGGACTCGCTGCCTCCCTTTCCCCCGGACCTTGGTCGATGAGCCTCGAATTCACCCTGAACCGCGCCGCGCCCGCCTCCGCCGCCGTCGACTGCATCGTGGTAGGCGCCTTCGCCGACAACAGCCTCACGCCCGCCGCCCAGGCGCTGGACGCGGCCAGCAACGGCCGCCTCGCCGCGCTCGCCGCGCGCGGCGACCTCAGTGGCAAGACCGGCAGGACCGCGCTGCTGCACGACCTGCCGAGCGTGGCCGCGCCGCGGGTGCTGGTGGTGGGCCTCGGCGAGCGCGACAAGTTCGGCGTCGCGCAGTACCTCAAGGCCGTGGGCGACGCCGCCCGCGCGCTCAAGGTCGGCCCGGTGAAGAGCGCGCTGTTCACCCTGAGCGAGCTGCCGGTCAGGGAGCGCGACGCGGCCTGGGCCATCCGTGCCGCCGCGATCGCCTCCGCGCACGCCTGCTACCGCTACACCGCGACGCTCGGCGCGAAGAACAAGAAGCGCGAGGAAACCGGCCTGGCCTCGCTCGCCATCCTCGGCGACGACGCGCAGGCGCTGGCGCAGGGCCAGGCGATCGCCGCCGGCGTCGCGTTCGCGCGCGAGCTCGGCAACCTGCCGCCGAACATCTGCAACCCGGGCTACCTCGCCGAGCAGGCGCAGGAGTTCGCCGGTCGCCAGGCCAACACCTCCTGCGAGGTGCTCGACCGCGAGCAGATGCGCGAGCTCGGCATGGGCTCGCTGCTCGCCGTCGCCCAGGGCTCGGCCAACCCGCCCAGGCTCATCGTCCTGAAGTACCGCAACGGCGGCGACAGCAAGCCCTACGTGCTGGTCGGCAAGGGCATCACCTTCGATACCGGCGGCATCAACCTGAAGACCCAGGGCGGCATCGAGGAGATGAAGTACGACATGTGCGGCGCCGCCACCGTGATGGGCACCTTCGTGTCCGCGGTCGGCATGCAGCTTCCGATCAACCTCGTGGTGGTGGTGCCGGCGGTGGAGAACATGCCCGACGGCAATTCCTACCGCCCGTCCGACGTGGTCACCTCGATGTCGGGCAAGACCATCGAGGTCGGCAACACCGACGCCGAGGGCCGCCTGATCCTGTGCGACGCGCTCACCTACGCGCAGCGGTTCGAGCCGCAGGCGCTGCTCGACGTGGCCACCCTCACCGGCGCCTGCGTGGTCG
>JBQCFN010000281.1:0-3855 GCA_051959035.1 Lysobacteraceae bacterium
CGGCGGGCGAACAGCGCCTCGTCCACCTGCTCCGGCGCCAGCCGGCCGGCGGCCACGTCCTCGGCCAGGCTGCGCGCGGCCAACGCGATGTCCTGCCGGCCGCCGTAGCTGGCGGCGATCGACAGCTGCAGCCGGGTGTTGCCCGCGGTGAGCGACTCGGCCTCGCGCATG
Organism: Lysobacteraceae bacterium; assembly: GCA_051959035.1. Taxonomy (GTDB): domain Bacteria; phylum Pseudomonadota; class Gammaproteobacteria; order Xanthomonadales; family Xanthomonadaceae; genus JABFWF01. The sequence goes on from JBQCFN010000281.1 coordinate 172, forward strand.
CGCGCGCGGATGTCGTCGGTGAAGCGCGCGCGCTCGCCGATGAAGCGGATGCGCACGCCGCGCCGGTGCATTTCGGCCACCTCGCGGTCCAGCGCGATGAGGAAGAGCTTCATCAGCGCGCCGACCTCGTCCTCGGGCCGGCCCCAGTTCTCGCTGGAGAAGGCGAACAGGGTCAGCGCCTGGATGCCCTTGTCGAGGCAGAACTCGATGCAGCGGTTGACCGCGCGCGCGCCGGCGCGATGGCCCACCGCGCGCGGGCGCCTGCGCTGCTGCGCCCAGCGGCCGTTGGCGTCCATGATGACGGCGAGGTGGCGTGGAATGCGCGGGGGCGGCGACATGCGGACTGCCAGCGGCCGCCTCAGACCGCCATCAGCTCCTGCTCCTTGGCCTTGACCACGTCGTCGACGTCCTTGATCGCCTTGTCGGTCATCTTCTGGATGTCGGCCTCGCTGCGCGCGGCTTCGTCCTCGGTGACCTTGCGCTCCTTGAGGAGCTCCTTGACGTGGTGGTTGGCGTCGCGGCGGATGTTGCGGATCGCGACCTTGGTGTTCTCGCCCTCGCCGTGCACGAGCTTGGTCAGCTCCTTGCGGCGTTCCTCGGTGAGCGCGGGCAGGTTGAGGCGGATGACGGTGCCGGCGGTGTTGGGGGTCAGGCCGAGGTCGGAGGCCAGGATCGCCTTCTCGACCGCGCCGACGATCTGCTTCTCCCACGGCGTGATCGTCAGCGAGCGCGCATCGGCGACCGCGACGCTGGCCACCTGCGAGAGCGGGACGTCGGAACCGTAGTAATTGACCTTGATGTGGTCGACCAGGGCCGTGCTGGCGCGGCCGGTGCGCACCTTGACCAGGTCGTGGCGCAGCGCATCGATGCTCTTCTGCATGCGGGTCTGCGCGTCCTTCTGGATGTCGTTGATCATCGCCGGCTCCGGGACCGAAATCGTCAGCCGGGAAGTATAGCGAATGGCCGCTCGCCGGCCCGGCGCGTCAGTGCGCGTGCGGCGCGCGGTCGTGGCGGTCGTGCTCGCAGCCGGCGCCGTGCTCGACCTGCAGGGTCGGGTGGTTGATGCCGAAGCGCGCGTCGAGTTCGTCCACCAGCCGGTCGAGGAAGGCGTCGTGGTCGTGCCCGTGCGGCCGCACCAGGTGGGCGGTCATGGCGATCTCGCCCGCCCCCAGCGACCAGATGTGCAGGTGGTGCACGGCCACCACGCCGTCCTGCGCCTCCAGGTGGGCGCGCACCGCGCCCTGGTCGATGCCGGCCGGGACCGCGTCCATCGCCGCGTTGAAGGCGTCCCGCAGCAGGCTGAAGGCGCTGAAGGCGACCACCGCGCCGACCAGCAGCGCGGTCACCGGGTCGAGCCATTCCCAGCCGAACAGCTGCATGCCCAGGCCCGCCTGCACCGCCGCCAGCGACACCGCGGCGTCGCCGACCAGGTGCAGGAAGGCACCGCGGCGGTTGAGGTCGTGGGCGTGGCCGTCGCGCACCAGCCAGGCGGCGCCGAGGTTGACCGCGATGCCGATCGCCGCGACCACCATGACCGGCAGCGCGGGGATGCGCGGCGGCGCGCCCAGCCGCAGCACCGCCTCCCACGACAGCGCGCCGGCGAAGCCGACCAGCAGCAGCGCGTTGGCCAGCGGCGAGAGCAGGGTGGCGCGGCGCCAGCCGTAGGTGTGGCGCTCGGTCGGCGGCTGCCGGGCCAGCACGGCGGCGCCCCAGGCCAGGCCGAGCCCGAGCACGTCGCCGAGGTTGTGCAGCGCGTCCGACAGCAGCGCCAGCGAATCCGTCGAGAAGCCGTAGCCGGCCTCGACGATGGTGTAGGCGAGGTTGATCAGGGTGACGGCGGCGAAGGCGCGCGTCCCCGAGCCGTGGGCGTGGTGGCCGTGCGCCTGCCCGGCTCCGTCGTGGTGGTGTCCGTGCCCGCCCATCGTGCCGGCTCAGGCGCCGCCGTTGCGTCCCCGCACCAGCGTGCCGATGTCCTCGCCGCGCAGGATGCGCAGCAGCACGCCGGGTTGCGACATGTCGAAGATGCGCAGCGGCAGGTCGCTGTCCCGGCACAGCGCGAAGGCGGCGGTGTCCATCACCTGCAGGTCGCGGGCGATGACCTCGTCGTAGGTCAGGCGGTCGTAGCGCACCGCGCCGGGGAACTTCTTCGGGTCCCGGTCGTACACGCCGTCGACCTTGGTCGCCTTCAGCAGCAGGTCGGCGCCGATCTCGATCGCCCGCAGCGCGGCGCCCGAATCGGTGGTGAAGAACGGATTGCCGGTGCCGGCGGCGAAGATGACCAGGCGGCCCTTCTCGAGGTGGCGCACGGCGCGGCGGCGGATGTAGTCCTCGCACACGTCGTTGATCTTGATCGCGCTCATGACGCGCGCCTTGGCGCCGAGCTTCTCCAGCGCGTCCTGCATCGCCAGCGCGTTGATCACGGTGGCGAGCATGCCCATCTGGTCGCCGGTGACCCGGTCCATGCCGCCGGCGGCCAGGCCGGCGCCGCGGAAGATGTTGCCGCCGCCGATCACCAGCGCGATCTCGGCGCCCGCCTGCTGCGCCTCGACGACCTCGCGCGCGAGCCGGCCGATCACCTTCGGATCGATGCCGTAGTCCTCGTCACCCATCAGCGCCTCGCCGGACAGCTTGAGCAGGACGCGGCGACAGGCGAGCTGGGACATGGCGGCTCCGGGGCAGGGCAAACATCGGGATTGTAGCGGAGCGCGCCCGCAACCGCCGCCGCGCAAAGGAAAACCCGCGGTCACCCGCGGGTTTTCAGGTCCTCCACTGGTGCCGTAGCCCTTGGGTAAAGGGACGCGCGGCAGCGCGGGATCGGGAAGCCAAGGGCCGGGGCCCGAAGTTTGCAGAGCAAACTTCGGGGTGATGCCCTCAGCGCGCCCGCGCAGGGGGCATCACGCCAGGCCCGCCTGCTTCATCACCTCGGCGGCGAAGTCGTCGGCCTGCTTCTCGATGCCTTCGCCGACCGCCAGGCGGACGAACGCCAGCACCTCGGCGCCGGCGGCCTTGAGCGCAGCCTCGACGGTCTGGTTGGTGTCGAGCACGTACGGCTGGCCGGTCAGGCAGATCTCGTTGATGGTCTTGGCGACCTTGCCCGAGACCATCTTCTCGAGGATCTCGGCCGGCTTGTTGGAGTCCTTGACCTGGGCGAGGGCGATTTCCTTCTCGCGGGCGACGAAGTCGGCCGGCACGTGCGCCGGCGAGATGTACGGCGGGTTCATCGCGGCGATGTGCATCGCCACGCCGCGCGCCAGTTCCTCGTTGCCGCCCTTGACCTCGACCAGCACGCCGATGCGGCCGCCGTGCACGTAGGCGCCGATGGTGTTGGCGCTGTCCATGCGCGCCATGCGGCGCACCTGCACGTTCTCGCCGACCTTGGCGATCAGCGCCGAGCGCGCTTCCTCGATGGACTCGCCCGAGGGCAGCTTGCTGGCCTTGAGCGCGTCCACGTCGGCGGCGTCCAGCGCGGCCTTGGCGACGGCCTCGGTGTAGGCGAGGAAGTTGGCGTCCTTGGCCACGAAGTCGGTCTCGGAATTGACCTCGACCAGCGCCGCCTTGCCCGGTGCCTGCGCCATCGCGATGCGGCCTTCGGCGGCAACGCGGCTGGCCTTCTTGTCGGCCTTGGCCAGGCCGGTCTTGCGCAGCCAGTCGGCCGCGGCCTGGATGTCGCCGTTGTTCTCGGTG
>JBQCFN010000282.1:0-6011 GCA_051959035.1 Lysobacteraceae bacterium
CGGGGCGGACGCGGGCGGCGCCTGAACCCGCGCCGCGAAAGGGCGCGCGCCGGCCGGGCGCGGGCGGTGTCCGGGCCGCCGCGCCCCGGGCGTTGGCAGCACTGCGGCTTCACCAGAAGCGATAGCCCGCGCACGGGCGAGGCGGAAGTCGCACCCCCACACGCTTCGCAGGACTCCCACCATGAACCTCAGCAGCATCCCGCGTCCGGCCTGGGCGACAGGCCTCGCACTCGCCGCCGCGCTCCTGGCGGGCCCCGCATCGGCGGCGGCGATCCATGGCGCGCTGTTCACCACGGACGCGGCGGCCAACGTCAACGTCAACCAGTACGACACCAAGGCCGACGTCTACCTCAGCGGCGGCCCCGGTCCCAACGCCCCCTGCACCGCGGCGGGCCTGGACGATGGCGTGTACGTCTACCAGATCACCAACCCGTCGGGCACCGTGGTCCTGAGCAGCGACGACATCAGCCATCGCGAGTTCACCGTCAGCGGCGGCGTGATCGTCTCCTCCAACGACCATCCCACGGTGCCCAGCCTGTGCAACGGCGTCGGCGTGCAGATGGCGCCGTTCGACGACACGCCCAACAACGGCGGCGTGTACAAGGCATGGATCACCCGCAAGAGCGATTACATCGCCAACGGCAACACCTTCAAGCCGGGCAGCACCAAGACCGACAACTTCCACGTCAAGGAGCCGGCGCTCGTGCCGGAGACCGCCGACCTCAACGTCTACAAGTTCTACGACGCCAACGGCAACGGCGCGTGGGACGCCGACGAGGTGCCGCTGTTCGGCTGGGCGATGACGGTCACCAGCAGCAACACGGGGGCGATCCGGCTGACCCAGTCGCCCGACGGCATCGCCACCTTCAGTGGCCTGGACCCGGCCAACGATCCCTACGCGGTCACCGAGGGCAACGCCGGCGCCGGCTGGCACCAGTCCGCGGCGATCGTCGACGGCGCGCCGGTGGCGGTGGCCAACCCGGTCGGCGGCCTCGCCCTGGTCGCAGGGCAGACCACCGAGGTGGTGTTCGGCAACTACTGCACCTGCAGGAACAAGGGCCACGGCCCGGCGTGGTGGGCCGGCACCAGCGGCCAGACCAAGCTCAACGACGGCGGCACGATGACGCCGGAGTTCAAGGTGCTCAACGGCCTGAACCTGCGCAACCCCAACGGCACCGACTTCGCGCTCAACGTCAAGACCCAGACCGACGCGACGAACTACACGGTCCTGCAGGCCTGGCTGATGGGCGCGAACGACACCAACATGGCGTACCTGCTGTCGGTGCACCTGGCGGCGCTGCGGCTGAACATCGACGCCGGCTACGTGAAGAAGCTCAACTTCTTCCCGGACTACGGCGGCACCGTCGCCGACCTGCTCAACGATGCCAACGCCGCGCTGGCCGCCGACGGCAACACGCCGGTCGGCGATCCCAACCGGGCGTTGCAGGAAGAGCTGGTGGCCTACCTGGTCCAGCTGGAAGGCACGATCGACCTGATCCGCGACAAGCCCTGCAAGTACGCCTTCAGCCTGCCCGCGCCGTGACGGCTGGCCGGCCAAGGCGATCACCCGGGAGGCCCCGCATCGGCGGGGCCTTCCCGCCTGCGGCCGCGCGAGGCGGCCTCAGGCCACCGCCGCGGCCAGCGTGCTGGCGCAGTCGGCGTCGAGCTTGAGCGTGGCGAGCGGATCGGCGCGGGTGACGCCGCGGGTGAGGATCGCCAGCGGCAGGCCCGCCTCGCGCGCCATCCGGGCGAAGCGGTAGCCCGAATAGACCATCAGCGAGGAGCCGACCACCAGCATCGCGTCGGCCCGCCGCAACGCCTGCTGCGCGGCGTCCACCCGCGCGCGCGGCACGTTCTCGCCGAAGAACACCACGTCGGGCTTGAGCATGCCGCCGCAGGCGCCGCACTCCGGCACCCGGAAGCCGGCGGTGTCCTCGACGTCGGCGTCGCCGTCGGGCGCGGTGGCCGCCTCGCGCGCGACCCAGCCGGGGTTGCGCGCGGCCAGTTCCTCCTGCAACCCCGCCCGTGGATGGCGTGCGTCGCAGGCGAGGCAGCGCACGCCGTCGATGCGGCCATGCAGGTCGACCACGCCGCGGCTGCCGGCGCGCTGGTGCAGGCCGTCGACGTTCTGCGTCACCAGCAGCGCGAGCGCGTCGCGCGCCTCGAGCGCGGCGAGCGCGTGGTGGGTCGCGTTGGGCGTGGCGCGCGCCACCCGCGGCCAGCCGACGAAGCTGCGCGCCCAGTAGCGGGCGCGCGTCGCCGGGTCGTGCAGGAACGCCTGCCAGGTGACCGGCGCGCTGCGCTTCCACGCGCCGTTCGCGTCGCGGTAGTCGGGAATGCCCGAATCGGTGCTGCAGCCGGCGCCGGTCAGGACGAACACGCGACGGTGCGCGCGCAGCCAGTCGCGCAGGCGCTGCGCGTGCCCGTCGCGGGCCTGGGCCCCGGGATGTTCGCGGGCGTGGGGTGGGGCGGGTCGGTCCGGCATGGCGCGATGCTAGCGCCCAGGGCGTGGATGTCGCGCGGGTGCGCGTCGGCCGTTCAGCCCGCCGGGCGAACCGTCGCGCGCAGGACCTCGGAAGGCGCGCCGCCGGGGACCGGCGCGGTGCGCCCGGCCGGCGCGGGCGGGGTGGCCGGCAGGGACGAGGCGTTGGCCTCGGTTTGCGGCGTGTCCGGCGCGCGCTGCTCGGCGTCGCGGTCGAGCACCAGGATGCTGATGCGGCGGTTGACCGGGTCGCGCGGGTGGCTGCGGTCGAAGGGCACCGAGGCCGCCAGGCCGACCACGCGGTTGATCCGCGCTTCGGCGAGCCCGCCGCGCAGCAGCGCGCGGCGCGCCGCGTTGGCGCGATCGCTGGACAGCTCCCAGTTGCCGTAGCCGTCGGGCGCGTGGAAGGGCAGCTCGTCGGTGTGGCCGCTGATCGCGAGGCGGTGGTGGTCGCCGGCCTCGAGGAAGCCGCCGAGCTCGCGCAGCAGGCGGTCGGCGTAGGGCTTCAGCTCGACGCCGCCGAGGTCGAACATCGGCCGGTTGAGGCGGTCGACGATCTGGATGCGCAGTCCCTCCGGCGTCAGGTCGATCAGCAGCTGGTCCTTGAACGGCGCCAGCGCCTGGCTCCTGGCGATCGCGGCGTTGAGCTGCGACCGCAATTCCTCCAGCTGGCGGCGGTCGCGGTCGCGTTCGCGGTTGCGCTCGCGTTCGCGATCGCGTTCGCGGTCGTTGGCGCCGCCGCGCTCGGTGGCGGCCGGATCGGCCTTGCGGCCGAAATCCGGGCCGATGCCGCCCGGCGTGGCCACCGCGTTCGCGGTCGGGATCATCCTGTCCGCGGCGCCGCCGGGGCCCATCGCGCCGGGCGCGGGCTTGAGCGAGCTGCCGACCACCGCGCTCGGGTTCCTGAAGTATTCGGAGATCGCCGCCTTGGTGCTCTTGTCGGCGATGCCGACGATCCACATCACCAGGAAGAACGCCATCATCGCGGTGATGAAGTCGGCGTAGGCGACCTTCCAGGCGCCGCCGTGGTGGCCCGCGGCCACCTTCCTGACCCGGCGGATGACGATCGTGGGCCTGTCGGCGACCGCGGCCATCAGCGGCTCGCGCGCAGGTGCGCCTCGAGGTCGGCGAAGGCCGGGCGCACGTCCGAGAACAGCAGCTTGCGAGCGAACTCCACCGCCACCGTCGGCGGGTATCCGCGCAGGCTGGACACCAGCGCCATCTTGATGATCTCGAACGCCTTGCCTTCCTCGTGCGCGCGGTGGGTCAGCGCCGCCGCCAGCGGCCCGACGAAGCCGTAGCCGAGCAGGATGCCGAGGAACGTGCCGACCAGCGCGCCGGCCACGTGCTGGCCGATCTCGCCGACTTCCCCGCCGATCGACGCCATGGTGGTGACGATGCCGAGCACCGCCGCGACGATGCCGAAGCCGGGCAGCGAGTCGGCCAGCGTCTGCAGCGCGTGCGCCGGCTCGGCGGCTTCCTTGTGGTGGGTCTCGACCTCCACCTCCAGCAGCTGCTCGAGCTCGAGCGGGTCGAGGTTGCCGCTCACCATCAGGCGCAGGCAGTCGGTGGTGAACTCCATCAGGTGCTTGTCGGCGAGCAGCTTGGGATAGCGGGTGAACACGCTGCTGTCGGCCGGATGGTCCACGTCGCGCTCGATCGCCATCAGGCCCTCCTTGCGGATCCGCACCAGCACGCCGTACAGCATGGCGAGGATGTCGAGGAAGTCCTCGCGCTTGTAGCGCGTGCCCTTGAGCAGCAGCGGGATGCCGGCGAGCGCGGCCTTCACCACCTTGGCGGGGTTGCTGACGATGAAGGCGCCGGTCGCCGCGCCGCCGATGATCAGCACCTCGTAGGGCTGCCACAGCGATCCGAGCTGGCCGTGCGACAGCATGAAGCCGCCGAACACGCTGACGAGGACGACGATGAATCCGATGAGGATGAGCATGGCGTGCGTCGTGAGGCGATACGGCGGTATCGGCAGCGCGTCGCCTGAATTGAGGGCGGCGACGCGGGAAGGCGTTCAGTCCGCTGAACCTGCGCTAGAGATGGCGGTGGACGCCGTCCGCGTGCGCCGTCGCCCGCAGCGATGCATCCGCGACCACCACGCGGTTGCGGCCGCGCCGCTTGGCTTCGTACAGCGCGGCGTCGGCCTGCGCGAACAGCGCGTCGGTGTCGTAGCCGTTGCCGGGATCGGCGTGCGCGACGCCCATGCTCAGGCTCAGCCCGGGCAGCGGCGGCTGGTGCTGCGATGCCTGCGCCTGCACCGCCGCGCGGATCGCCTCGGCGATGCCGACGCAGGCTTCCAGTGGCTGGTCGGCGCAGGCGACCAGGAATTCGTCGCCGCCGAAGCGACCGAACAGGTCCGCGCTGTCGAGGTGCTCGCGCACGATGCCGGCCACCAGCTTCAGCGCCGCGTCGCCGGCGAGGTGGCCCTGGCGGTCGTTGATCGCCTTGAAATGGTCGAGGTCGAACACGACCAGCTGCAGCGGCCGGCGGAAGCGCGCGGCCTGCGCCGCAAGTTCGCGCAGTTCGCCGGCGAAGGCCTGGCGGTTGAGCACGCCGGTGAGCGGATCGTGGATGGCGAGCTTGCGCAGTTGCGCCGATTGCTGCTGCAGCGAGGCGTGCGCGCTCTGCAGGTGGCGGCGGTCGCGCTCCAGCCGCGCCGCTTCGCCGGCGAGGCGGCGGCTGCGGCGCCAGGCGATGCCCCAGGCCAGCGACGCCAGCACGAAGGCCAGGCTCCAGCCGGCGGCCGCGCCGGACGCCGGTGCGGGCGGTGCCGGCGGGCTCGCCGGTCGCGCGCCGGAGGCGGGCGCGGCGGCCGCTTGCACGGCGGGTTGCGCGGCGGGTTGCTCGGTCGCGATCGCGGGCGGTGCGATGGACATGCCGGCCACCGCGGATGCGGAATCCGCATCCGCGGGCGCGGGCGATGCCTCCGCGACGGCGGACGCATCGGACTCGGGCGCCGGTACGGTGGACATCGGGGCGGACCCGACGGCGCCTTCCGGCCTGGGAGGCGCCATCGCGGCCCGCGGCGGCATGGACGCGGGTCCGGGTGGTCCCTGCATCGGTGGCGGAGGCAACGGCCTGCCGCCGGGTGGCGGCAGCGGCGCGCCGGGCGGCGGCGGCCAGCCAGGCGGCGGTGGGCGGTCCCCGCGTGGCGGTGGCGGCTGGGCCAGCGCCGCGGCACTGGCGAGGCACAGTACGAGCAGGGCTGGGCGGCGCGGCACGGTGGCCTCGGCGGGTAAAGCGCGCAAGCCTACACCGGCCGGCGCCGTCCGGCGGCACGAGGCCGGCGCCGGCGCGACATCGCCGCCACATCGCGCGGCGCACCGTCGGCGTCCTGTTCCCCAGGCGGATGCCGATGCGCGCAGGCGGGCCGCTCGTGATCGCGCTGCTGCTGGCGCTGCTGCTGGCGCTGCTGCCCGGCGCATCGTGCAGCCGCGAACCCGGAGGCCGCATGCACGCTCCGCCCGCTCCCTCATCGCCGCGGCAGCAGGAAGCGCTGCAGCTGCGCTCGCCCGATTTC
>JBQCFN010000283.1:0-3669 GCA_051959035.1 Lysobacteraceae bacterium
CGGTCGATGAAGAACTTGGAGAAATCCATGTCCTGGTTCCTGGTTCAGGCTTCCGCCCGCAAAACGGCGGAAGTGGGGAAGCGCCGGTCCGGCCCTCCCCGCGCGGGGAGGGGAGGGCACGCGGGAAGGGCCGGTGGCGCCGGGTTGCGCCGCGAGGGCGCGATGCGGTGCGATGGGTTACTGCGCGCTGGCGACCTGCGCGGCCGGCGGCGGCGCGCCCATCGCGATGACCCTGGGCTGCACCGGCATGCCGGGGAAGAACACCTTCTGCACGCCGTGCACGATCACCTTGTCCTGCGGGGCGAGGCCCGACTCCACCACGCGCAGGCCGTCGATCAGCCGCCCGGTGACGATGTCCTTGCGCTGGGCGACGTTGCGCGGGCCGAGCACGTACACGTACTTGCGGTCTTGGTCGGTCAGCACGGCCTTGTCGTCGACCAGCATCGCGGTGAAACGACCGCTGCCCTGCAGCTGCACGCGCGCGAACAGGCCGGGGGTGAGCATGCGGTCGGGATTGGGGACGACGGCGCGCGCGCGGATGGTGCCGGTGCTGGCGTCGACCTGGTTGTCGACGAAGTCGACCGTGCCGGCGTGCGGATACCCCGCTTCGTTGGCCAGGCCGACGCGCACCGGGTTGCGGGTGCCGGCGCGCTCGCCCTTGCGCGCGAGCTCGCCGTAGCGCAGGAAGCTCTGCTCGTCGCTTTCGAAGTAGACGTACATCGGGTCCTGCGACACCACGGTCGCCAGCAGCGTCTGGTCGGCCTGGGCGAGGTTGCCTTCGGTGACCAGCGCGCGGCCGGCGCGGCCGTCGATCGGCGAGCGCACCTCGGTGAACTGCAGGTCGAGCTTCGCGCTGGCGACGGCGGCCTCGGCGGCGCGCACCGCCGCGTTGCCCTGCGCGGTCGCGGCGTGGCGGGTGTCGAACTCCTCGCGCGAGATGGCCTTGGCCGCGATCAGCTGCCGGGCACGGGCGTCCTGGCTCTGCGCGAGGCGCGCCTCGCTGCGCGCGCGCTCGAGGTCGGCCAATGCGCGATCGAGCGCTGCCCGGTACGGCCGCTGGTCGATCACGAACAGCAGGTCGCCCTTGCGCACTTCCTGGCCTTCCTGGAAGGCGACGCGCTGCACGTAGCCGCTCACGCGCGGGCGCAGGTCGACGGTTTCCACCGCGGCCACGCGGCCGGTGAATTCGTCCCAGGCGCGGACCGGCCTGGTGAGCACGGTGGCGACGCTCACTTCCGGTGGGGGCGGCATGCCGGCGCCGGGTTCGGCATGGCTGCTGCAGCCGGCGGCGAGCGCGATGGCCACGCTGGCGGCCAGCGCGGGCAGGGAAAGCGGGAAGCGGCGACGGATCATCGTGGCGTGTCCTGGCGGGGGTTCGGGGGCGGCAGCACCGACTGCAGCAGCGCGCGCGCGTCCTGCAGCCAGCGTGCGGAAGCGGGTGCGGCGGGGCTATCCGTTTCCTGCGGCGAAGCAGGCGCGGCGGATTCGACTCCGGGGTGGCGCGGGTCGCGCGGTGCGTCGTAGCGCACCACCGCGTGCGCGTCGCCGCGCCGGGGGATGAGCGCGAGCGCCTGTCGGCCGATGTCCAGCGCGGTCGGCCATTGCGGGCACAGGTGCCGGCGCGCGCGGTCGGTGCACACCGGCGCGTCGACGGAGAGCAGCTGCACGCGCACGCCGAGGGCGAGCGCCTCGTCGTGCAGCGCGCAGGCGAGCATGCGCAGCGCCGCCGCGGCGATCGAGCGATGCGCATATCCGGCCCATGGCAGCGCGTTGCCGGGGCCGCCGACCAGCACGTAGCCGCCGCCGCGGCCATCGCGCGCGAGCAGCGGCAGCAGGTGGCGCGCGGCCGCGAGGTGCGGTTGCACGTCGTGCCGCAACTGCGCGCACAACGCCTCGCTCGGCTGGTCGAGCACGCGGCCGCGGGTGGCGGGGCCGGCGACCGCGGCCACCACGCCGGCCAGCGGCCGATCGAGCGCGCGCAGGCGGTCGGCAAGGCGCGCGCTCCGGGTGTCGTCGGCGACGGAACCGGCAAGCGCCAGCACCGCGCCCTCCGGGTGGCGTGCGGCCAACGCGGCCAGCCCGTCCGCATCGCGGGCCACCGCGAGCACCGGCACGCCGGCCTCCACGGCAGCCTGGACGATGCCGCGGCCGACCACGCCGGTCGCGCCGAGCACCAGCACGGGCGCTTGCATTGTCCCGCTCACGGGATTTTTCCTCCCGCAGACGGGATGATGCGGGCGCTGCCCGGGGCCTGCCGGGTGCGTCCCGCGACCGCCAGCAGGACCAGCGCGATCGGCAGGCCGACCACGAAGGCCAGCGTCCAGGCCGCCAGCAGCGCATCGCGCCAGCCCGCCTGCAACGCCTGTCGGAACACGACCAGCCCCAGCCAGCCCAGGCCGAACAGGGCCGGCGGCAACAACGGAAGCAGGGCGGCATGGAGGACGGGGCGCGGTCGGATGGCGGCGGCTCGGCGGGACAGGCCGCAGAGGTTAGGGACGCGACGGGCCCTTGATTAGCCGGCAATCGAGGGAATAATCGTCCCGACCATGGGCCAATCGGCCTGCCCCGACGGAAGGACCCCGCAATGGCCCGCGATCTCAACGACACCCTGATCTTCGTCAAGGTGGTCGAGCACGGCAGTTTCATTTCCGCGGCGCGCGCGCTGCGCCTGCCCAAGACCACCGTCAGCCGCAAGGTCCAGGACCTGGAAGCGCGGCTGGGCGCGCAACTGCTCCATCGCACCACCCGCAAGCTCGGCCTGACCGAAGCGGGCAACCTCTACTTCGAACACTGCCAGCGCATCGCGCGCGACCTCGACGAGGCCGAGCACGCGATCGGCCAGCTGCAGGGCGGCCCGCGCGGCTGGCTGCGCCTCACCGCGCCGTATTCGATGGGCATCGAGTGGATCGCGCCGCTGCTCGGCGAATTCCACGGCCGCCATCCGGAAGTGCGCGTGGAGATGGTGCTCAACAACGAGCCGCTGGACCTGATCGACAAGGAAATCGACGTCGCCCTGCGCATCGGGAACCTGCCCGACTCGACGCTGGTCGCGCGCCGGCTGGCGCTGTTCCGCACCCAGGTCTACGCCAGCGCGCGCTACATCGAACGGCATGGCGAGCCGCTGCATCCCGACGACCTGCAGCACCACCGCACGCTGGCGATGAGCAAGCAGCGCCGCAACGGCGGCTTCTACTGGCCGCTCAACGAGGGCACGCGCAGCACCGAGTTCCGCATCGAGCCGGTGTTCGTCGCCAACGATCCGGCCGGCCTGCGGGGCGCGCTGCTCACCGGGGAGGGCCTGATGCTGGCCAACGACATCATGATGCGGCCGTACGTCGAGCAGGGCTTCGTGCAGCGCGTGCTGCCTGCCTGGACCGGGCCGGAGTACGAGATGAACGCGGTGTTCCCCAGCGGACGCGTGCAGTCGCCGAAGATCCGCGCGTTCGTCGACTTCCTGGTCGAACGACTGACCTTCGACGCCGGCTGCATGCAGCAGCTGTGCCCGGACCGGCGCCAGTGCCAGGACATGGAGGGCGCGACACCGCAGATGCACACCGCGACCGAGGTCGCCGCGTTCGCCTGACGCCGGCGCGCCCCGCAGGTGCGCCCGCCGCCTTTGCCGTGGCGGCGGCGAACCGCGAAAATGCCCGACTTGGCCGCCGCGGCGGC
>JBQCFN010000284.1:0-12766 GCA_051959035.1 Lysobacteraceae bacterium
AGCACTCCTGCGCCAGAGACCGGGACACACCCGGTGATTCCTGCGCGCTCAGCCGGAGACCTTGCCCCGCAGCGAGTACAGCGGCTCGAACACCCATTCGATCAGCCGGCGCTTCTCCCCGAGGATGTCCGCCTCCAGCAACATCCCCGGCTTGAGCTGCTCGGACTTGCCGTACGCGGTCACCCGCTGGCGCGCGAGCGCCACCGTGACGCGGTAATAGGGTTCGCCCGCCGGGACCAGCCGGCCGGACACGCCCGTCTGGTCGGGAGCCAGCGCGCTGCGGCTGATGCGCGTGACCGTGCCGGCCTGGTGGCCGAACTTCTGGTAGGGGTAGGCCTGGTAGCGCAGCAGCACGCGGTCGCCCGGCTCGATGAATCCGATCGCCTGGCTCGCGACCAGCAGTTCGGCTTCCAGCCGCCCGTCTCCGGGCAACACGCTCAGCAGCGGCTTTCCGGCTTCGACGGCCTGTCCGGGTTTGGCGAACCAGGTCGCCACCACGCCGTCGAGCGGCGCGCTGATCGAGAGCTGCCCGCGTGCTTCGGTCTCGATCTGTTCCTGCGCCAGCTGCGCCGCTTCCTTCTGGAAGTTGGCGGCATCCGCCTCGCGCTGCGCCGGCAGTTCCCTGATCGCCTGCTGCAGGCCGGCGATGGCCTTGCGCGCCTGCGTCGCCTGGCGCTGCAGTTCCTGGACCGCGCTCGTCTGCTCCAGCACCGCCGACTCCTGCTGCTTCACCTGCAGGACGCTGACGTAACGCGTGTCCTGCAACTGCCGCAGGCGCGCCAGCGTCTCCCCGGCGATGCGCACCTGTTCCCGGCGCGTGCCGATCTCGGCTTCGATCTGCGCCAGTTCCTGCCGCGAGGCAGCCAGCTGCGACGCCAGGCCGCTGGCCTGGGCATGCGCCTGCGAACGCAGCGCGGCCTGCGCCATGTCCAGGCTCCGCAGGCGCTGGTCGAGCCGCTGCGCCAGCGCCGCCTGGGTATCGCCACTGGCCAGGGTGCTGCGCGGCACCGTCACCACGGCCACGGTCTGCCCCGTCCGCACGTGCGCGCCTTCGCCCGCGCCGGAGCGGCTCAGCACGCCGGTGGCGGGCGACAGCACCGTCGCCAGGCCGGCGACCGGCACCAGCTGGCCTTCCACGGTGGTGCGTCGCGTGTAGGTCGCCAGCGCGAGGAAAAGCACCACGGCAAGGGCCGCCAGCGCGGCCATCCCGCTCAGGATCCACACCGGGACCGGCTGGACGAGCGAGATGTCGCCGAGCCAGCTGTCGCGTCGGGCTTGCAGCACCTCTTCGCGAAACAGGGGTCTTGGTGCGGTCATGCGCTGGGGGCGATCTGGCGGGCCGCCAGACTCCCGGCTGCGCCGGCATGCGGCAATAGCGCGGAAAGCGCCGCCGCGTTCAAGTTCGCTGGCGCGCCGACGCGCCGTGCTTGGCCGGCATGGCGACGCCGAAGGGCCCAGTCACCGATTCAGGACAAGATTTGCCAATCTTGCTGCCTGGGCCATAATCCGTGGCGTTCCCAGGGACGGGGGTGCAATCGATCGCAACAGCTGTAGGGAGGCAGCCTTGAACCGTTCGGAACGCATACGCCTCGCCCGCAGGCGCGCGGCACTGTCGCAGGAAGCGCTGGCGGCGAAACTCCAGGTCAATCGCAGCGCGATCGCCAATTGGGAAGCGGGAATCAGCAGTCCCAACGGCACCAACCTCGAACGCCTCGCCGCGCAACTGGAAGTGTCCTACGAGTGGCTCGCCACCGGGCGCGGCGAGATGAAGCTGCCATGCCACTGGCATGAAGTGCCGGCGCTGGATGCGGAGCTCGTCGAAAGTCCCTACGAGCGGCGGTTGCTGAAGGCGTGGCGCAGCCTGCCGGCGAAGGCGCGCGTGCTGACGCTGGAGCTGGTCGAGAGCTACCCGACCGCGCGGTGATGCACGCATGGGCGATGGGGCCTGGTGCGGCCTTGCATCCCACGGCGTCCCCGCGCGCGCCTGCCGGAAGCGGAAGGACGGCACGCGCACCCCGATCGGCCGCCCGGAACGGGCGCCCCGAACGCGCCGGGCCGGCCGTTCGCGCCCGCCGCGCTAGAATCTCCTGCCCGCGCCCACCCCGGGCGCCGCCGTGAACACCATGTCCGAGGACGACAGTAGTACCCAGCCCGAACGCCGTTCCTGGCTCGACCGCATCGGCGCGATGCTGTCCGGCGAGCCGAGCACTCGCGAGGACCTCGTCGAACTGCTGCGCGACGCGCAGTCGGACGGCCTGATCGCCGCCGACACGCTGCGCATGATGGAAGGCGCGATCGCGGTGTCCGACATGACCGTGGGCGACGTGATGATCCCGCGCGCGCAGATGGTCGACCTGCCGGCGGACGAGAAGCTGCTCGAGCTGATGAAGCGGGTGGTCGAGTCCGGCCACTCGCGCTTCCCGGTGCATGGCGAGGACCGCGACGAGATCCTCGGCATCCTGCTGGCCAAGGACCTGCTGCGCGGCGTGGTCGCCGACAACGGGCCGGCCAGCGTGCGCGAGCTGCTGCGCCCGGCCGTGCTGATCCCGGAATCGAAAAAGCTCAACGTGCTGCTGCGCGAGTTCCGCCAGTCGCGCAACCACATGGCGATCGTGGTGGACGAGTATGGCGGCGTCGCCGGCCTGGTCACCATCGAGGACGTGCTCGAGCAGATCGTCGGCGACATCGACGACGAGCACGACGAGGCCGAGAACCCGGAGGCGCTGATCGCCGCGCAGGCCGACGGCCACTACGTGGTCGACGCGCTGACACCGATCGCCGATTTCAACGAACGCTTCGGCGCCGACTTCGACGACGACGAGTACGACACCATCGGCGGCCTGGTCGCCGCCGCGATCGGGCACCTGCCCGAGGCGGGCGAGGAACTCACCCTCGGCCGCTTCGGCTTCCGCGTGGCCAGCGCCGACGCGCGCCGCCTGCATGCCCTGCACGTGAGCGTGCATGCGGAGCCCTGACGCGGACGCCGCCGGCCGCCGGCCGCCGGCGCGCGCCCGCAGGCCGGCATTCGCGCGCCGGCTCGCCGCGGCCTGGCTCGCGCTGTGCGCGCTGCTGCTCGCCGGCGGCGCGCTGGCCGCGCCGCGCGTCGGCGTGATGACCATGCAGCCGGGCGAGATCTTCTGGGAGCGCTTCGGCCACGACGCGATCGTGGTCGACGATCCCGCCGCCGGCGCGCCGGTCTCCTACAACTTCGGCTTCTTCGATCCGTCCGAGCCCGACTTCCTCTCGCGCTTCGTGCACGGGCGGATGCGTTACCGCCTGGTCGCGCTGCCGCTCGCCGACGACCTCGCCTACTACCGCGAGGTCGGCCGCGGCGTGTCGATCCAGTGGCTGGACCTCACGCCCGCGCAGGCGCAGGCGCTGTCCGCCGCGCTGGCGGACAACGCGCTGCCGCGGAACGCGCGCTACGGTTACGACTACTTCACCGACAACTGCGCGACCCGCGTGCGCGACGCGCTCGACCGCGCGCTCGGCGGTCGCCTGCACGAGCAGCTGGCGGGCCGCTCGCGCGGCAACACCTACCGCAGCGAGGCGGTGCGGCTCGCCTCGCCCGCGCCGTGGATGTGGCTGGGTTTCGACCTCGGGCTCGGGCCGTTCGCCGACACGCCGCTGTCGCGCTGGGAAGAGGCCTTCGTGCCGATGCGCCTGGCCGACAGCCTGCGCGAGGTGCGCCTGGCCGACGGCCGCCCGCTGGTGGGCGCCGAAGCGCGGCTGCTCCCGCACCGGCTCGCGCCCGAGCCCGCGGAACGCGCGCGCCCGTGGTGGCCGTGGCTGCTCGCCGGCCTCGCGGTGGCGCTGGCGCTGCACGTGCTCGGCGGGCGCAGGCCGCGCGCGCTGGCGGCGTTCGCGCAGGCGTTCTGGACGCTCGCCGGCCTGCTCGGCGCGTTGCTGCTGTTCCTGTGGTTCGGCACCGCGCACCGCGCGGCCTGGGCCAACCAGAACCTGCTGCTGCTCGATCCGCTGTGCCTGCTGTTGCTGGCGGGCGGCTGGCGGCTCGCGCGCGGGCGCGCGGCGGGCGCGTGGTTCGGCCGCGTGCTGTTGCTGGTGCTGGCGGCGGCGGGCGTGGCGTGGTTCATGCGCTGGCTGCCGGTGTTCCCGTACCAGGACAACATCCGCTGGATCGCCCTGCTGCTGCCGGTGCACGCGGCGCTGTGGCTTCGCCTGCGCCCGCGCCCCTGAGCGCGGCGCCCGGTTGCCGCGGCCCGGCGCGGGCAGGCAGGATGCGGGCATGGAGACCGAAGCCCCGCTGCCCGCCTGCGTCGTGAACTGCGCGGTCTACGACCGCCAGGGCCGCCGCCGCGACATCACCCTCGACGCGATCAGCGACGTACTCGCGGTCGACGACGGCAGCTTCGTCTGGGTCGGCCTCCATGACCCCGAGGATCCCCTGCTTGACAAGCTGCAGGAGGAATTCGGGCTGCACGACCTCGCGATCGAGGACGCGCAGCACGCGCACCAGCGGCCCAAGATCGAGGCCTACGGCAACTCGTTGTTCATCGTCGCGCACACCGCGCAGGTGGTCGACGGCCACATCCGCTTCGGCGAGACCCACGTCTTCCTCGGCCCGCGCTACCTCGTCACCGTGCGCCACGGCGCCTCGCTGTCGTACGCGCCGGTGCGCGCGCGGGTCGAGCGCGAGCCCGAGCTGCTCGCGCTCGGGCCGACCTACGGCCTGTACGGCATCCTCGACTCGATCGTCGACCACTACCAGCCGATCGTCGACGAGTTCCAGCAGGCGCTCGATGCGCTGGAGCAGGACGTGTTCGCCGAGACCTACAAGCGCGACACCATCCAGCGCCTGTACGAGCTGAAGAAGGAACTCACCCAGCTGCGGCTGTCGATCGCGCCGCTGCAGGACATCCTCGCCCAGCTCGCGCGCACCCAGGACAACCTCGTCCCGCGCGAGGTGCGGCCCTACTTCCGCGACGTGCTCGACCACGTGCAGCGCGTCAACGACGCCACCGACACGATGCGCGAGATGCTCTCCGCGGCGATGGGCGTGAACCTGTCGCTGGTGACGATCAACCAGGGCGAGACCGTGAAGAAGCTCGCCGGCTGGGCCGCGCTGCTCGCCGCGCCCACCCTCGTCACCAGCTGGTACGGCATGAACTTCCACCACATGCCCGAGCTCGGCGGCCGCTACAGCTACTACGTGCTGATCGCCGCGGTGCTGCTGGTGTGCGTCGGGCTGTACCGCTACCTGAAGAAGGTGCAGTGGTTGTAGTGTATTTCCGGCCATGGACGAGGGGAATCGCATGCGGGGATGCAGGGTGTTCGCGGGGCTTGTCCTCGCCTGGCTGGCAGGCGCGGCCGCGGCCTCCGGCCCCACGCCGTCCCAGGCGAACGTCGAGCGGATGTGCCGGCTCACCACGTGCCAGCACGGCCTGCACGTGGCGCTGAAGCAGCAGGACGGGACGCTGTTCGAAAAGACCTACGACGTGTTCCCGGCCATCGTCCAGGAAGCCGGCATCCTCGTGGTCGCCGGGCAGACGGTGTACGTCGAGGCCGACGTCGAGGACGGCCGGCTGGTCAACCTGCGCGCAGTGGACGCGGTCGTCCATCCGGAGAAGACCATCACCGCCCACCTGGAGCAGTCGGCGGACGGCGGCATGCTGCTGACCCTGCGCAATCCCTTCAAGGCGGCCCTGAAGTTCCGGATGGGCATGATGCCGCTGGCATCGGATGCGCTGTACGCCACCTCCAGCTGCCCGGTCGTCGCCGGCGGCGGCTCCTACGAGATGTGGCCTTATCCGATCTTCCAGGTGCTGCTCGGCGAGGGCCGCCTGCTGGGGGACGGCGACGACCTGTCCTGCGCCTGAGCCCGCCACCCGCGCGGCGGGCTGCGTTTGTTGCGGCGCGGTTTGCTTTCGGCTCCGCCAGCGGCGACGCTTCGCGCAGGGACCGGGAGGCAGGGATGACGGCATTGCGCGCGTTGGGTTGGGGGGCGCTGTCGCTGCTCGCCGCGGCGTGCCTCGGCGTGCTCGCGCTCGGGCGCGGTGAAACGATCAGCGCCGCGTGGGTGGTCGCCGCCGCGCTGTCCACCTTCGCGATCGGCTACCGCTTCTACGCGCGCCACATCGCCGTGCGCGTGCTCGCGCTCGACCCGGCGCGGGTGACGCCCGCGGTGCGCCGCAACGACGGGCTCGACTACGTGCCGACCGAGAAGCCGGTGCTGTTCGGCCACCACTTCGCGGCGATCGCGGGCGCGGGGCCGCTGGTCGGGCCGGTGCTCGCGGCGCAGATGGGCTACCTGCCGGGCCTGCTGTGGATCCTGTTCGGCGTGCTGCTCGCCGGCGCGGTGCAGGACTTCCTGGTGCTGGTGTTCTCCACCCGCCGCGACGGCCGTTCGCTCGGGGAAATGATCCGCGCCGAGGTCGGGCCGGCGGCCGGGCTGGTCGCGATGGCCGGCATCCTCGCGATCATGGTCATCCTGCTCGCGGTCCTCGCGCTGGTGGTGGTGAAGGCGCTGGCGATCAGCCCGTGGGGCACGTTCACCGTCGCCATGACGGTCCCGATCGCGCTGCTGATGGGCCTCTACCTCCGCGTCCTGCGCCCTGGCCGCGTGCTCGAGGCCTCGCTGCTCGGCCTGGCGCTGCTGCTGGGTTCCATCTGGCTGGGCGGCCATGTCGCCGCCTCGCCGGTGTGGGCGCCGCGCTTCACCTTCGACGGCCTGACCCTGGCGTGGATGCTGATCGGCTACGGCTTCGTCGCCGCGGTGCTGCCGGTGTGGCTGCTGCTGGCGCCGCGCGACTACCTGTCGACCTTCCTCAAGCTCGGCACCATCGCGCTGCTCGCGATCGCGATCCTGGTCGCGCTGCCGGACCTGCGCATGCCGGCGGTGACGCGCTTCATCGACGGCAGCGGGCCGGTGTTCGCGGGCAACCTGTTCCCGTTCCTGTTCATCACCATCGCGTGCGGCGCCGTGTCCGGCTTCCACGCGCTGATCAGCTCGGGCACCACGCCGAAGATGCTCGCCAGCGAGGCCGACGCCACCGCGATCGGTTATGGCGGGATGCTGATGGAGGCGCTGGTCGCGGTGATGGCGCTGGTCGCGGCCAGCGTGCTGGAACCGGGCGTGTACTTCGCGATGAACGCGCCGGCCGCGGCGATCGGCAGCACCGCCGCCTCCGCCGCGCAGGCGATCTCGGGCTGGGGTTTCGTCGTCACCCCCGACATGCTCGACGCCACCGCGCGGCAGATCGGCGAGGCCACCATCCTGTCGCGCACCGGCGGCGCGCCGACCCTCGCGGTCGGCATGGCGCGGATCCTGCACGGCATCTTCGGCGGCAGCGGCATGCTCGCGTTCTGGTACCACTACGCGATCCTGTTCGAGGCGCTGTTCATCCTCACCACGATCGACGCCGGCACGCGCGTGGCGCGCTTCATGATCCAGGAGTTCGTCGGCCTGGCCATCCCCTCGTTCCGCCAGACCGAGCGCTGGAGCGCCAACGTCGCCTGCACCGCGCTCGCGGTCGCCGGCTGGGGCTGGTTCCTGGTGCAGGGCGTGACCGATCCGCTCGGCGGGATCAACACGCTGTGGCCGCTGTTCGGCATCGCCAACCAGATGCTGGCGGCGATCGCGCTGGTGTTCTGCTGCGTGGTGCTGCTGAAGACGCGGCGCGCGCGCCACCTGTGGATCGCCCTGCTGCCGACCGCGTGGCTGCTCGCCTGCACGCTCACCGCCGGCTGGCAGAAGCTGTTCGACGCAAACCCGAAGATCGGCTTCCTCGCCAACGCACGCCGCTTCGGCGAGGCGCTGGCGCGCGGCGAGGTGCTGGCGCCGGCCACCTCGCTGGCGCAGATGCGCCAGGTGCTGCTCAACAACCGCATCGATGCGGCGCTGTGCGCGCTGCTGCTGGCGGTGGTGCTGGCGACGGTGGCCTTCGGCGTGAGCGCGGCTGTCGCCGCGGTCCGCCACAGGGAGATGGCAGCCGGGGAGAGCGGCGATGTGGCACTGGATGCGGGTCTCCGCTAGGGTCGCGCGCCGCGGCTGGCGGCTGGCCGCGCGCACCGCGCGGCTGGCGATCGGCCTGCCCGACTACGACGCCTACCTCGCGCACATGCGCGAGTGCCATCCCGAGCGCACGCCGATGGACCGCACCGCGTTCTTCGCCGAGCGCCTCAACGCGCGCTACGGCAAGGGCCGCTCGCGCTGCTGCTGAACCTCAGCGGAGGCGGTCCCAGCCGGTCTGCTTGCGGCGGTCGCGCCCGCTTCGGCGGTTGCCTTTGTCCAGCTCGAAGCGGATTTCCTCGCGCCGGTCGTTGCCCACGCGCCGCTCCTTGCCGGTGCGGCGCTCAGGGCCCTGGTGGCCTTCCGGCTGCTTTCCGTTCGCCATGTCCGCTCCCCCGGTATCGCGACGGCGGTAGCTTCCGCCGCCTGCCCACGGGCGTCAAGCCGGGGTGAAAGCGCATCGCGGCTTTCACGCCGTGTCCACGCTGCGCGCGCCCGCCGCATGGAAATCGCGTCAAGCCGGCCGTTCGCCCGCGGCGCCGGCGTTGTCCGCTTTGCCCCACCCCCCAACCCCAGCAGGGATCGCCATGAACACCCGCCTTTCGAGTTCCTTGAAGGTCGCGCTGTTTTCCGCCGCGCTGGTCGCCGCCACCGGGACCGCCTACGCCGGTTGTACCTGCCACGGAACGCTCGTGGCGAAGAAGTACTACGACGCCAACGCCAACGGCCACCGCGATACCGGCGAGCCCTGGCTGTCGGGCTGGAAGATGACCGCCAGCTCGGTCAGCAAGTCGCTGCTCTCCACCAAGTCCACCAACGCCAACGGCACGGCCTCCTGGTCGGTCGTGCCCGGCAACGACTACGCGCTGGAAGAAGGCACGCCGCTCGAAAGCAACTGGGTGCAGTCGGCGCCCACCGCCGGCGGCCACCCGGTCAATCCGGTGACGGGCCTGCAGGTGATCGGCGGCAAGAGCAAGACCATCAAGTTCGGCAACTACTGCACGACCGGCAGCGGCGGCCTGACGCCCGGCTTCTGGAGCAACAAGAACGGCTACAACACGATGAACGACGGCAACGAGGTCGCCAGCGAACTCGCCCTGCTGTCGTCGCTGCACCTGCGCGACGGCGACGGACACGACTTCGACCCGAACAACTACGCGGACTTCCGCACCTGGCTGCTCGGCGGCAAGGCGACCAACATGGCCTACATGCTGTCGGTGCACCTCGCCGCGATGCAGCTGAACGTCGAATCCGGCAAGGTCGACGACAGCCGCGTGTACGTGCCAGCGGGCATGACCATCGGCGAGATCACGGCGCTCGCCGACCAGTCGCTGGCGTCGCACCCGGTCACCCTCTCCGGCGATCCGGAACGCGCCCTCCAGGAGCGGCTCAAGAACTGGCTGGACAAGCTCAACAACAACGCCCAGGCGGTGTCGCTCACGCCGTGCAGGTACTCGTTCTGATCCGGACGGACCGGCAACAAAAAAGCCCCGCTTTTTCGCGGGGCTTTTTTTTGGCGCCTTCGCTACTGGCCGATGTGCTGGCGCAGCCAGGCGTTGACGGTGTCGTGCCAGAGGATGCTGTTCTGCGGCTTCAGCACCCAGTGGTTCTCGTCGGGGAAGTACAGGAACCTGGACTCGATGCCCTTCTGCTGCAGCGCGCTGAACGCCGCGATGCCCTGCTCGACCGGGATGCGGAAGTCCTGCTGGCTGTGCACCACCAGCATCGGCACGCGCCAGTTGCGCACGTAGTTGATCGGGTTGAACTTCTCGTACAGGTCCGGGTGTTCCCACGGCGTGCCGCCGTTCTCCCAGCGGCTGAACCACAGTTCCTCGGTGCTGTAGCCCATCATGCGGTTGTCGAACACGCCGTCGTGGTCGACCAGGCACTTCCACGGTTGCGGCCAGTTGCCGGCGATCCAGTACACCATGTAGCCGCCGTAGCTCGCGCCGAGCGCGCAGGCCTTGTCGCCGTCCAGCCACGCGTACTGCTGCTGCGCCGCCGCCCAGCCCTTCTGCAGGTCCTCGAGCGGGCGGTCGCCCCAGTGCTGGCTGATCGCGTCGGTGAAGGCCTGGCCGTAGCCGGTGGAACCGTGGAAGTCGATCATCACCACCGCGTAGCCCTGGCCCGCGTAGGTCTGCGGGTTCCAGCGGTAGCTCCAGCCGTTGCCGAAGCTGCCCTGCGGGCCGCCGTGGATCAGGAAGGCGACCGGGTAGCGCTTGCCCTTCTGCCAGTTCCACGGCTTGACCACGTAGCCGTGCACGGTGTCGTTGTTCCAGCCCTTGAAGGTGAACTGCTCGAAGTCGCCGAAGCGCACGTCGGGCAGCATCTCGCCCGCGCTCTTCGTGATCGCGCGCGGATGGCTGCCGTCGGCCGACGCCGCGAACAGCTGGTCGCCGGTCTTCATGCTGTTGCGGGTGAACACCAGCGTCGGCCCGGCGAGCGCCACGGACGACACGGTGCCGCCGCCGACGAGCTTCTTCACCGTGCCGCTGGCGACGTCGACCGCGAACAGCGGCTGCTCGCCGAGGTCCTCGGCGGTGGTGTAGAGCGTCCTGCCGTCGGCCGAGAGGGTGATGCCGTTCGCGGAGCGGTCCCACTGCGGGTCGAGCTCGCGGGTGGCGCCGGTGGCGAGGTCCATCGCCATCAGGCCGAAGCGGTCCGCCTCGAAGCCGGGGCGCTTCATCGCGCGGTAGTACAGGGTCTTGCCATCGGCGCCGAACACCGGGCCGGCGTCCCAGGCCTTGTTGGCGGCGGTGAGGTTGCGTGCCGGCGCCTTGCCGTCGGCGTCGAGCTGGTAGAGGTCGAAGTTGGTCGAAGTGGGCTCCTCGCCGTTGGACAGGCGGGCGCTCACCACCAGGCTGCGGCCGTCCGGCGCCCAGGCGACGTCCGACATGTCGCCGAATGGCTTGGACGGGACGTCGGCGACCAGGTCGCCACCGACCAGCGTGCCGGTCTTCGCCGTGCCCTCGCCCACGAGCGGTGCGACGAACAGGCGGTTGAGGCGGCCGTCGGCCCAGGTGTCCCAGTGGCGGATGAAGAGGTGGTCGAACACGACGCCGCTGGCCGGCTTCTTCGCGTCCAGCCGCTGCTTCGTGCAGCCGAGGTCGCCGCCGCAGTCGGGGAACACGCCCGCGGCGAGGGCGACGCGCTGGCCGTCCGGCGAAACCAGGAAGGCATCGACGTCGACCGGCAGGTCGGTCACCTG
This sequence comes from Lysobacteraceae bacterium, assembly GCA_051959035.1. GTDB lineage: Bacteria > Pseudomonadota > Gammaproteobacteria > Xanthomonadales > Xanthomonadaceae > JABFWF01. Next base: position 11,178 of record JBQCFN010000284.1, read on the forward strand.
GCGCGGCGCGCCCCCCGCCGCCGGGATCGCGTACAGCTGCGAGCTGCCCGACTTGCCGCTGAGGAAGTACACCGTCCCGCCGTCCGGCGAGAACGCCGGCGAATTGACGTTCCAGCCCTCCGGCGTCAGGCGCACCGGCGGCGCGGCATCGCGCGCGGCGAGGTCCTCGATCCACAACGAGGTCGACGATTTGTTGGCGCCGACGTCCACCACGCGCTTGGCGAACACGACCTTGCGGCCATCGGGCGAGAGCGCCGGCGAGGACACGCGGTCCAGCGAAGCGAGATCGCGGACCTCGAAACCGCGCGGCGCGGCCGCGGCGAGGGACGGCAGGGCGGCCGCGAGCAGCAGCGGCAGGACGGCGTGGCGCAGGGTCATGGGGGCTCCACTCGGCGATGAAGCCGTCGATGGTAGGCGTGGCGGCGGTTTATCGCAAAAAACGCGCCGAAAATCCGACCACCCGCGAGCTTCGGCTCCTGCCTGGGCGGCTTGCGCCAGCGAGCTTCCGCGTTCGGGGGAGCGGCTTGCCGCGGCGAACTCCGGGCCTTGCAGGAATGACTTGCCGCCGCGAGCCGGTCCCGTTGCGGGAAAAAAGCGGGGGGCGGGACATCGCCCCCGCGATGCGCTCACCCGAAGGTGCGGCGCCCGGTGCGTTCGATCCAGCGGTACATCGCGAACACCACCGCGACGAAGGCCGCGCCACCGATCCACACCGCGGCGTTGGCGAAGTCGCCGCCCACCAGCGCGAGCGGCGCATCCTTGCCCGAGAACGCGACGATCGCCGCGATCAGCACGCCGACCAGGCCTTCGCCGACGATCATGCCCGAGGCGAGCAGCACGCCGAGCTGCCTGGCCGATTCGGGTCGCGCGCTGCGCTCGGCGCGCTTGTCGTACACCGCGCCGGCGAGCGCGCCGACCACCACCATCAGCGTCGCCGAGGTCGGCAGGTAGATGCCCAGGCCGACCGCCAGCGGCGACAGGTGCGCCTTCTCGCCGGTCGCCTTGCGCAGCAGCGCATCGACCACGATCAGGCCGACGCCGATCGCTCCGCCGTATTCGATCAGGCTCCAGTCGATGTTGTGCTGGATCACGCCCTGCGCGAGCGCCGAGATCAGCCCCGCCTGCGGCGCCGCCAGCGCCTTGGCAGGATCGGCACCGGGCGCACCGGCGAACCCATACGCCTGGTTGAGCAGGTCCAGCACCGGCGGGATCACCGCCGCGCCGGCGAGCACGCCGACCACCAGCGCCCACTGCTGCTTCGACGGCGTGGCGTCGACCAGCTGCCCGGTCTTGAGATCCTGCAGGTTGTTGTTGGCGATCGCCGCGACGGTGAACACCACCGAGGTCACGAACAGCGAGAACGCAACCAGGCCATTGTCGTTCGCGCTCGCCAGCGCCGGCTTGACCCCGAACACGAGCAGCAGCGCGGCGCCGATCACCACCAGGATGCCGATGCCGGACAGCGGGCTGTTGGACGAACCGATCAGGCCGGCCATATAGCCGCATACGGCCGAGACCAGGAAGCTCAGGATCAGCACGAACAGCACGCCGCCGATTACCAGCAATGCCGTGTGCGAGCCCAGGCCGCT
>JBQCFN010000285.1:0-6829 GCA_051959035.1 Lysobacteraceae bacterium
TGCTTGAACTCGAGCGCGGTATAGCCGCGCTTCATCGCGGCGAGGACGCGGTCGGAGCCGGACTGCACCGGCAAGTGCAGGAAATTCGCCAGCTGCGGCACGTTCGCGTAGGCCTCGACCAGCGAGTCGGAGAACTCGAGCGGGTGCGAGGTGGTGAAGCGGATGCGGCCGATGCCGTCGATCCCGGCGATCGCGCGGATCAGCAGGCCGAGGTCGGCGACCTCGCCGTCGCCGTCTTCCACGGGTGCGATCGGGCCGCGGTAGGCGTTGACGTTCTGGCCGAGCAACGTCACTTCGCGCACGCCCTGCGCGGCCAGTTGCGCGACTTCCACCAGCACGTCCTCGAACGGCCGGCTGATCTCTTCGCCGCGGGTGTAGGGCACCACGCAGTACGAGCAGTACTTGGAGCAGCCCTCCATGATCGAGACGAAGGCGCTGGGGCCGTCGGCGCGCGGCTCGGGCAGGCGGTCGAACTTCTCGATCTCGGGGAAGCTGATGTCCACCTGCGGGCGGCCGCTTTCGCGGCGCTCGCGGATCAGCTCGGGCAGGCGGTGCAGGGTCTGCGGGCCGAACACCAGGTCGACGTAGGGCGCGCGTTCGATGATCGCCGCGCCTTCCTGCGAGGCGACGCAGCCGCCGACCCCGATCAGCACCGGGCGCTCGCCCGCCTTGAGGCCCTTCCAGCGGCCGAGCTGGCTGAACACCTTGTGCTGGGCCTTCTCCCGGATCGAGCAGGTGTTGACCAGGACCACGTCGGCTTCCTCGACGTTGGCGGTCAGCTCCATGCCCTCGGCGGCGGCGAGCACGTCGGCCATGCGGGCCGAGTCGTACTCGTTCATCTGGCAGCCGTGGGTCTCGATGAAGAGCTTGCGGGGGGCGGGGAGTGCAGGCGCGGGCGCGTCGGCCGGGCCGCCGGGCGGCCGGGAGGTATCGGTCATTGCGTAGGTTCCGGGGCGGCGGCGGTGAATCCGGGCCGGACGCCTAGTGTAGCGGGGCGCGTCGCCGGGCTGAATCACCGGTCGCGTTCAGGAAAATCAAGCACTTGTCAAGCGGGCTGCGAGCGGGGACACTGCCGGCATGAAGGGGGTTCGGGGACTGTTGCTGCTGCTCGGCATGCTGGGCGCCACGCCGGCGCTGGCCGGCACCGTGTACCGCTGCGAGGCGGCGGACGGCAGCCGCAGCTACGTCAGCAAGCCGGTGCACGGCACCGCCTGCAAGCCCATCTCCACCTATCGCAGCAGCCCGCGCCGCGCGCCCGCGCCGGTCTCGGCGGCCGCCGGCGCCGCCAGTGCCACGGCGCCCGTGGCCGGCTCCCCGGTCGCCGCCAGCCTGCCGGCCGGCGAGGGCCCGGCGGCGCCGGCGCCGGCCGCTCCCGCGCCCGCCGCCTCCGCGTCCTTCGCCCCGCCGCGCCATCTGGTCAGCGGCCAGGTCTACGCCTACGTGGCCGCGGACGGCGTGCGCCACTACACCAGCCGCCGGCCGAGCGGGCTGGCCGGGATCAGCGGCCTGCGCACGATCCGCTACAGCTACATGGAAACCTGCTACGCCTGCGCCGCGCGCCCGGGCGTGGACTTCCGCACGCTGGCGCTGAATACCGCCGCCTACCAGGCCGAGATCGCCCAGGCGGCGAAGGACTACGGCGTCGAGGAAGCGGTGGTACGGGCGATCATCCACGCCGAATCGGCCTTCAACCCCAACGCGCTGTCGCGGGTGGGCGCCCAGGGCCTGATGCAGCTGATGCCCGCCACGGCGCGCCGCTTCGGGGTCGGCAATGCCTTCGATGCCGGCCAGAACATCCGCGGCGGGGTGCAGTACCTGGCCTGGCTGCTCAAGCGCTTCAACGGCAACGTCGCCCTGGCGGCGGCCGGCTACAACGCCGGCGAGGGGGCGGTCGACAAGTACGGCGGCGTCCCGCCCTACGCCGAGACCCAGCGCTACGTGCAGCGCGTGGGCATCCTGGCCGAGCGCTACCGCGGCCTCCTCGCCGCGCGCTGAGCGGGCGCCCCGGGCGTGCCGGGCGCAAACGTTGTCCTGACATTCAGCGTTCCGCTACACTTCACCGTCTTTGCGGCGCGGCCCGTGCGGCCGTCGCCCACCTGTGTTCGAAAGTCTCTGCGGAGTGCCTGATGGGCAATGATGGGGTCGAAAACCAGGGCCGCCGCCGGTTCCTGACCGCGACCACGGCCGTGGTCGGCGCGGTCGGCGCCGGGTTCGTGGCGGTACCGTTCATCAAGTCGTGGAATCCGAGCGCCAAGGCCAAGCTGGCCGGCGCCCCGATCACCGCCGACATCAGCGCGCTGGCCGAAGGCACCCGCATGGTGCTGGAGTGGCGCGGCCAGCCGATCTGGATCGTCAAGCGGTCCAAGGCGATCCTGGACGCGCTGCCGAGCCTCGATGTCCGCCTGCGCGACCCGAAGTCGACCAACGCCGACCAGCAGCCGGCCTACGTGCTCAAGGGCGACTACCACTTCCGCTCGATCAAGCCGGAGATTTCCGTGCTGGTCGGCCTGTGCACGCACCTGGGCTGCTCGCCGGAGATGAAGGCGGAGATCAAGCCCGAGCCGTTCGACCCGAACTGGAAGGGCGGCTACTTCTGCCCCTGCCACAAGTCGCGCTTCGACATGTCCGGCCGCGTGTTCGACGGCGTGCCGGCGCCGATCAACCTGCTGGTGCCGCCGCACCACTACGAGGGCGACACGTCGATCGTCATCGGCGTCGATCCGAAGGGGGCCGCGTAAGCCATGGCGAACTTCCTCACCCGTACAGCCACCAGCGCGATGGACTGGGTCAACGCGCGCGCGCCGGGCATGATGCCGTCGTACCGCTAGCACATGTCCGAGTTCTACGCGCCGAAGAACTTCAACTTCTGGTACTACTTCGGCTCGCTCGCGCTGCTGGTGCTGGTCAACCAGATCGTCACCGGCATCTTCCTGACGATGCACTTCAAGCCGGCCGCGGACCAGGCGTTCGCGTCGGTCGAGTACATCATGCGCGACGTCGAATGGGGCTGGCTGATCCGGTACATGCACACGACCGGCGCCTCGCTGTTCTTCATCGTCGTCTACCTGCACATGTTCCGCGGCCTGATGTACGGCTCGTACAAGAAGCCGCGCGAACTGGTGTGGCTGCTGGGCATGGTGATCTACCTCGTGCTGATGGCCGAGGCCTTCATGGGCTACGTGCTGCCGTGGGGCCAGATGTCGTACTGGGGCGCCAAGGTCATCATTTCGCTGTTCGGCGCGATCCCGGTCGTCGGCAACGGCCTGACCGAGTGGATCATGGGCGACTACCTGCCCAGCGACGCCACCCTCAACCGCTTCTTCGCCCTGCACGTCATCGCGCTGCCGCTGGTGCTGCTGCTGCTGGTCGTGCTGCACCTGGGCGCGCTGCACGAGGTCGGGTCGAACAACCCGGACGGCGTCGAGATCAAGAAGGGCCCGAAGGGCAACCGCTGGTCGACCACCGCGCCGGCCGACGGCATCCCGTTCCACCCGTACTACACGGTCAAGGACCTGTTCGGCGTCGGCTTCTTCCTGACCATCGCCGCCTTCATCATCTTCTTCGCGCCGACCTTCGGCGGCTGGTTCCTCGAGCACGACAACTTCACCGAGGCCAACCGCCTGGTGACCCCGACGCACATCAAGCCGGTGTGGTACTTCACGCCGTACTACGCGATGTTGCGCGTCGTCCCGTCGTTCTTCGCGATCAAGCTGTGGGGCGTGCTGGTGATGTTCGGCGCGATCGTGCTGCTGTTCCTGGTGCCGTGGCTCGACAAGAGCCCGGTCAAGTCCTACCGCTACCGTGGCTGGCTGTCCTGGGCGATGCTCGCGATGTTCGCGATCAGCTTCGTCTGGCTCGGCAAGATCGGCGCCGGCCCGGGTACCGACCCGGTCGAGACGATCATCGGCCGCGTGCTGACCTTCCTGTACTACGTGTTCTTCATCACCATGCCGCTGTGGACCAAGCTCGACAAGACCAAGCCGGTGCCGGAACGGGTGACGACGCATGACTAAGCTGCGCAAGCTTTCCACGCGCCTGCTGCCGGCGCTCTTCGCCGGCCTCCTGCTCGCCGGCCCGGCGCTCGCGGAGGAAGGCGAGAACTTCCCCCACGTCACCACCGACATCAGCGACAAGGCGTCGCTGCAGCGTGGCGCGCAGTTGTTCATGAACTACTGCTCGGGCTGCCACTCGCTGAAGTACCTGCGCTACTCGCGCATGGCCGAGGACCTCGGCCTGAGCGAGGACGAGGTGCAGAACAACCTGAACCTGCACGGCGCCAAGTTCGGCGACCATGTCGAGGTCTCGATGACCGAGGACATGGGCAAGCAGGCCTTCGGCAAGATGCCGCCGGACCTGAGCTTGGTCGCCCGCGTGCGCGGCACCGACTGGGTCGCGGCCTACCTGAAGTCTTTCTACCTCGACGAGTCGCGTCCGGTGGGCTGGAACAACACCGTGTTCCCGAACGCCTCGATGCCCAACCCGCTGTGGCAGATGCAGGGCCTGCAGCACGCCGAATACGGCAAGGCCGACGCGACCGGCGAGCGCCCGGTCGAGAAGCTGGTGCTGGCCACGCCCGGCGCGCAGACGCCCGAGCAGTTCGACCAGACGGTGCGCGACATCACCACCTTCCTCGAGTACGCCGGCGAGCCGGCCGGGCTCACGCGCCAGAGCATGGGCGTCTGGGTGGTGCTGTTCCTCGCCTTCTTCACCTTCCTCGCCTGGCTGCTGAAGAAGGAGTACTGGCGCGACGTGCACTGAGGCGGCCGGGCCCGCGCGTCCATGGCACGGGCAGTGCGGGAACCCGCGGAAAGGACGGATCGCCTCGTCGCTGTCGATCGGACCTGCCGCATCGGACTTGCCGATCCGGCAGGGTTCAAGGTAAGTAGGGGAAGGGGAAAGCTCGAGCAACACGGGGTGACCGCCTGCAAGGGGTGGGCGGCGCCGATGCGATTGGCGGATCCAATCGCGGGAGAAGGCCCATGATGGCGACGAGTCCGCGCATGCGTAACGCACTGACCCTGTTTTCCTCCGTCGACGACGTGCTCTGCCACCGCGTGCGGCTGGTGCTGGCGGCCAAGGGTGTCACCTACGACCTGATCCCGGTCGATCCGCAGAACCCGCCCGAGGACCTGATCGACCTCAACCCCTACCACTCGGTGCCGACCCTGGTCGAGCGCGAGCTGGTGCTGTACGCCGCCTCGGTGGTCAGCGAATACCTCGACGAGCGCTATCCGCATCCGCCGCTGATGCCGGTCGACCCGCTCTCCCGCGCGCGCCTGCGCCTGGCCATGCTGCGCATCGAGCACGACTGGGTGCCGCAGGTGCAGGCGATCCAGCTCGGCAACAAGCAGCAGGCCGAGGCCGGCCGCAAGCGCCTCAAGGAGCTGCTGACCGCCTCGGTGCCGCTGTTCAAGGCCAGCAAGTTCTTCCTCAATCCCGAGATGAGCCTGGCCGACTGCGCGATGGCGCCGATCATCTGGCGGCTGGACGCCCTTGGCGTCGGATTGCCGAAGGATGGCAAGGCGATCGAGGACTACGGCAACCGGATCTTCCGCAACCCAGGCTTCGCCCGCAGCCTGACCCCGCAGGAACGCAACCTGCGCGACCTGCCGGCCTGAGCCCGGTGGCCGAGCAAAAAGCCCGCCGCCGGCGGGCTTTTTCGTTGCCCGGGATGCGCCCCGCCACTTGCGGCGACCCGCGCGCCCGACCCGCTACACTCGCCCCATGACCGACGCCGCCCACGCCATGACCAGCCACCGCCCGTACCTGCTGCGGGCGCTGTACGAGTGGATCGCCGACAACGGCATGACCCCGCACCTGCTGGTCGACGCCGCGCAGCCGGGCGTGCAGGTGCCCTCGCACGCGGTCAAGGACGGCAAGGTCGTACTCAACATCGCCGCGCGCGCGGTCGCCACGCTCGAACTGGGCAACGACCAGGTGCGCTTCACCGCGCGCTTCGGCGGGGTCAGCTACCCGGTGGTGGTGCCGGTCGCCGCGGTGCTGGCGATCTACGCCCGCGAAACCGGCCAGGGCATGGCGCTGCCGGACGACAGCCTCGCCACCGGCGGACCGGAGGACGAGCCGCCGCTGCCGCCGGAAGATGGCGGCGATGCGCCGGCGCCGCCGCGGCGCGGGCCGCCGCACCTGCGGGTGGTCAAGTAGGCGGGACCCGGGGACGCGCCCCGGGAGGGCGCGCCGCCCGCTAGTGCAGGGTGACCACCGCCGTCGCGCGCGCCGGGCCGACGAAGCGCACCAGCCGGTCCCCGCGCAGGACCAGCCGGCCGACGTGGCGGTCCAGGCCGTCCTCCGAATACTCGAAGCGGAAGCTGCGCTCGAAGCCGAGCCGGCCGTCCTCGCCCCGGCACAGGCGCAGTCCGCTGGCGTGCACGCTCTGGTCCAGCCACTGCACCCCGGCCGCCTCGCAGGCGCCGCGGCCCACTTCGCCCGCGCGTTCGGCGGCGGCGCGCGCGGCGCTCCAGAACGCGAACCCGGTCCCGAAAGCGATCATCAACAGCAGCAAGGTCGGCATCCCGCCACTGTGCGGTCGACAGGCGCCGCGGGCAAGATAGACTTTGCGCGCCCTTCACGTCCGCGTGACCACGCTCTCGCCCTTTCACATGACCGGTGGCGGCATGAAACTCGTCTTTCCAGGCGGCGAACATCCCCAGGTGCTGCTCGGTCCCGGGGTCAACCGGGTCGGGTCCGACCCGCATGCAGATCCATGAGCTGCACTTCCCGAAGCACGGCGACGTGGGCATGCCTCCCAATCCGCCCGCCAATACGATGGACCCGTTGTGGGGACCGCTCTGGACCGGGGCGCTGCCGGAGG
>JBQCFN010000286.1:0-5556 GCA_051959035.1 Lysobacteraceae bacterium
GGCCATCGCCGCACGGGGTGGTGGCGGCGTCGCGCGCGGCGCCGGCGTGCTCGCCTGGCTGGCCTGGGCGCTGCTGTGCGTCGCGGCCGCGCGGCCGCAGCAGCTCGGGCCGCCGGTGCAGCCGCCGCAGTCGGCGCGCGACCTCATGCTCGCGGTCGACCTCTCCGGCAGCATGGGCGAAGAGGACATGGCACTCGGCGGGCGCGGCGTCGACCGCCTGACCGCCGCCAAGGCGGTGCTCGCCGACTTCCTCGACCGCCGCGCCGGCGACCGCATCGGCCTGATCGTGTTCGGCGACCGTGCCTATGCGCTGACCCCGCTCACCCGCGACCTGTCCGCGGGGCGCCAGCAGCTCGACGACACCGTGGTCGGCCTGCCCGGCCGCGCGACCGCGCTCGGCGACGCGATCGGCCTCGCGGTCAAGCGCCTGCGCAGGCAGCCGGCGAACGAGCGCGTATTGGTGCTGCTGACCGACGGCGTCAACACCGCGGGGCAACTGGATCCACTCAAGGCGGCCGGCCTCGCCCGCGACGCGGGCGTGCGCATCCACACCGTCGCCTTCGGCGGCCAAGGCGACACGCTGTCGGTGTTCGGCCTGCCGATCCGCATGCCGGGCGGCGACGAGTCGGTGGACGAAGGCACCCTGCGACAGGTCGCCCGCCTCACCGGCGGCCGCTTCTTCCGCGCCCGCGACACCGACCAGCTCGCCGGCATCTATGCCGAGATCGATCGCATGGAACCGATCCGCCAGCCGGCGGAAAGCGTGCGCCCGCGGCTGGAGCGCTATCCGCTGCCGCTGGGCGCGGCGCTGGCGTGCACCGTGTTCGCGCTGGCGCTGCGGCGGAGGCCGGCATGAGCTGGCCACTGCCATTCGCGCCGCACTGGTTGCGTCCGGCGTGGCTGTTCGCGCTGCTGGCGCTGCCGCTGCTCGGATGGCTTTGGCGGCGCTGGCGGGCGCGGCGCAGCGCCTGGCAGGGCCTGGTCGATCCGCGCCTGCTGCCGCACCTGCTCGAGACCCGCGCCGGCCGGCGCGGACGCGCGACCCTGTGGCTCGGCCTGCTCGCCTACGCGCTCGCCGTGTGCGCGCTGGCCGGGCCGTCGTGGCGGCGCGACGCGCAGCCGCTGTGGCGCGTGCGCGCGCCGCTGGTGGTCGCGCTCGACCTCTCCAGCGCCAGCCAGGCCGACGACCTGCCGCCCTCGCGGCTGGCGCGCGCGCGCGCCAAGCTCGCGCAACTGCTGCAGGCGCGCGCCGGCGGGCAGGTCGCGCTGGTCGCCTACGCCGGCGATGCGTTCACCGTCGCGCCGCTGACCGACGACAACGCCAACGTGGCCCTGCTGCTCGATGCGCTGGCCCCGGACGTGATGCCGGTGGATGGCAGCGATGCGGCGCGCGCGATCGCCTGGTCGGCCAGGATGCTCGAACGGGCCGGCGATGCGCAGGGCGACATCCTGCTGCTGACCGACCACGCCGACGCCGACGCGCGCCGCGCGGCGGCCGACGCCGCGCGCGCCGGCTACCGGGTCTCGGCGCTCGGCCTCGGCACCGCCCGCGGCGCGGCCTACCGCGACCGCCAGGGCCGCATCCTCCGCGCCCAGCTGGACGCCGGATCCCTGCAGGCGCTCGCCCGCGCCGGCCGTGGCGGCTACGCGGCGCTGTCGGCGGGCACCGGAGACCTCGCCTCGCTCGGCGTGCTCGATCCGCGCGAAGGCGGCGCGCCGTCGGCGCAGCAGGGCGCGGCCGCGGCATGGCAGGACCAGGGTTACTGGTTGCTGCTGCCGCTGCTGGTGCTGTCGGCGTTCGCGTTCCGCCGTGGCGGCGCGCTGGCGGTGTTGCTGCTGAGCCTGTGGCTGCCCGTCCGGCCCGCGCTGGCAGTCGAGGGCTGGTGGCGTCGTCCCGACCAGCAGGCGCACGCGCGCATGGAGGAGGGCGCGCGTGCGTACCGGCGCGGCGACTTCGCTGCCGCGACGCAGGCGTGGCGCGGCCTGCCTGGCGCGGACGCGGCCTACGACCTCGGCAACGCGCTGGCGAAGGCAGGGGATTACGCGGGCGCGATCGCGGCCTACGACCATGCGCTGCGGCTGCGGCCCGGCATGGACGATGCGGTCGCCAACCGCGACGCGGTGCGCCGGGCGATGCAACGGCAGCGCGAAAACGGCGGGGCGAAGCGCGATCCGGCGCAGGGCGACAGCCGGCACTCAGCCTCGGCCCACGACATGCGCCAGCCGCCGCAACAGGGCGCGTCGCAAAGCCAGGGACACAACCCGGAGCCGCCAAGGCAGCAGCAGGGCCCGCAGCAGCAAGGCGCGCAACAGGGCACGCAACAAGGCCCGCGGCAGGGGCGGCAACCCGCGGGCGCCCGCATGCCCTCCCCCGGGGGCGCCGGGCACGCGTCCGCCGCGACGCCGGCGGATGCGCAGGCCCAGCGCCAGGCCGACGCCGCCCAGCGCGCGCGCATGCAGGAGGCGCTGCGGCGCGCGCGCGCGGATGCGCAGCCCGAGCGACGGACGGCGCAGCGCGCGGAGACCCCCGCGCAGCGCGAGCAGCGGCTCGCCGACGAGGCCTGGCTGCGGCGCATCCCGGACGATCCGGGCGGGCTGCTGCGCGCGCGCTTCCGCATCGAATACGAACGCCGGCAGCTGGAGGGAGGCAGGCGATGAGCATCCGCGCGCGCGCCGTCCTCGGCCTGCTGTTGCTGCTCGCCACGTTTCCGGCGTTCGCGCAGGTGCGCGCGTGGCTGGACCGCGACCGCATCGGCCTGGACGAGACCGCGGCGCTCAACATCGAAACCGACCAGCCCGATGCGCCGCCGCCGGACTACGCGCCGCTGCAGCGCGACTTCGTGGTCAGCGGCAACACCAGCAGCCGCCAGTTCGAGGTGGCCAACGGCGTCGCGCATGCGCGCACGCTGTATTCGGTCGCGCTGCAGCCGCGCCGGGAGGGCGCCCTGGTGGTGCCCGCGCTCGCGGTCGGCAACGCGCGCACCGCGCCGCTCACCCTCACCGTCACCGCGGCGCAGTCGGCGCCCGCGCACGCCGGAGACCCGGTGTTCATCGAAACGGAGGCCGACGCGCAGTCGCCCTACGTGCAGCAGGCGGTCGGCTACACGGTGCGCCTGTACTACGCGACCCAGCTGGTGTCCGGCCAGCTCGACCAGGACGCGCCGGAGGGCGCGAGCCTGCAGCGCGTCGGCGACGACGTGCAATACGAGCGCGAGGTCGGCGGCCGCCGCTACCACGTGGTCGAGCGCCACTACCTGCTGATCCCCGAGCACAGCGGCACGCTCGCCATCCCCGGCGCGCGCTTCAGCGGCCGCGGGGTGGGTGGCCTGTTCGGCGACCTGTTCGGCGGCGGCGACGCCGACCTGCGCGCGAGCAGCCCGCCGCGCGTGCTCGCGGTGCGCGCGGCGCCGGCCAACGCGCCGCAGCCGTGGCTGCCGCTGCGCGCGCTCGACCTGCGCTACACCACCGCGCCGCGCGCGGCGCGCGCGGGCGAGGCGACCACGGTGACGGTCGAAGCCGATGCCGACGGCGCGACCGCCGCGCAGCTGCCCGAACTGCAGCTGCAGGCCGGCGACGGGGCGCAGGTGTTCGCCGATCCGCCGCAGTCCGACGAGCGTTTCGTCGACGGTCGCCCGCAGGTGCACCTCACCCGCCGCTTCTCGATCGTGCCGGCGCAGGCGGGGCGGCTGCGCATCAGCGGCCCGTCGCTGGCCTGGTGGGACGTCCGCGCCGGCGCGGCGCGCACCGCCACGCTGCCGGACCTGGAGCTGCAGGTCGCGCCCGGCGCGGCGACGACCGGTGGCGCGCCCGCGACCGCCGCGTCGGCGTCGCCTGCGGAACCGGCGACACCTCCCGCCGGCCGTGGCATCGTCCGCCAGCCGTGGGCGCTGGTGGCGGTCGCGTTCGCGCTGCTGTGGCTGCTCACCCTGGCGTGGGCGCTGTCCCGGCGCGGTCCAGCGCGGCCGGAATGCGTGGCCGGTGCGCCGGCGGCGCCGCGCGACGCGACCGATGCGCGCGCGCTGCATCGCGCGCTCGCGCACGGCGACCTGGCCGAAATCACGGGCGCGCTGTGCGCGGCGGCCGGCGCCGGCGACCTCGATGCGGTGCGCGCGCGCCTGGACGACGCGGCCCAGCAGCGCGCCATCGATGCATTGCAGCGCGCGCGCTGGGGTGGTGGCGATGCCGCCCAGGCGCGCGGCGCGCTGCGCGCCGCGTTCCGCGCGGGACCGCGCTGGCGGCGCGCCGGCCGCGCGCCGGACGCACTGCTGCCGCCGCTCTATCCCGGGTAAGCCGCGGTGCCCCGCTCAGCCGCCGCCTTCGAGCGGCAACTCGCAGCGCAGGCGCATCGCGTCGCCGTCCTCGATCGCCCGCAGCGTGCCGCCATGCGCTTCGGCGATCGCGCGCGCGAGCAGCAGTTGCAGGCCGAGGCCGCCGTCGAAGGCGGGCGCCAGCGGGCGCTCGAACAGGACATCGGCGGCGGGCATGTCGGCGCCGCGCGCGGCGAGCACGTCGATGCGCACGCGGCCGTCCGCGCGGTCGATCTCCGCGCGCGGCGGCCGTCCCTGCGCCGCCGCGAAGGCAAGCAGGGTGCGCAGCAGCTGGGTCAGGCGCTGCGCATCGCCGTGCGCTTCCGCGCCGCCGCTGCGGTCCTCGATCGCCGGCGGCGCGATCCCGGCGCCGGTGGCCGCGTAGTCGAGCAGCAGCGCGGGCACGCAGGCTTCGCACTGGCCGAGCAGGCGCTGCTGGCCGGCGCGCATCCAGTCGCCGAGTTCGTCGATCATGCGGGCGAGCTGGCGGGTCTGCCGCTCGATCACGTCCACCAGTTCCTGCTGGCGCGCGGCGTCGAGCTGGCCGCTGCGCAGCAGGTAGGCCGCGGTCTGCAACGGCATCAGCGGACCGCGCAGGTCGTGCGCGACGCGGTCCAGCCATTCGGTCTGGGTGTTCACGCGAGGGTTTCCTGTCGTGCATGCGCGAGGCTGGCGCAGATCGCCTGCACCGCGGCCAGGTCCGGCGGCTTGACCAGGTGGTGGTCGAAGCCGGCGTCGCGGGTGCGCTGCCGGTCCTCCGGCTGGCCCCAGCCGGTCACCGCGACCAGCAGCACGCCGTCCCCGCCCGGGGTCGCGCGCAGCGCGGCGGCGACATCGTAACCGCTGCGGCCGGGCATGCCGACGTCGAGGAACACCACTTCCGGCACGAACCCGGAGAAGGCGTCCTCGAAGCCGGCCGGCTCGTACAGCCGCCGCACCTCCAGCCCGAGCAGTTCGAGCATCATCGCCAGCGTGTCGGCGGCGTCGCGGTTGTCGTCGATGACGAGCGCGCGATGGCGCCTGCCCGGCGCCGGCGCCGGCGCGGCGTCCTCGGCCCGCGCGGCCGGCGCCGCCGCCGGCACGTCCCCGCGCGGCAGGCGCACCCGGCATTCGCTGCCGCGGCCGGGCCCGTCGCTGTGCACGCTGACTTCCCCGCCGTGCATCTCGGTCAGCTGGCGCACCAGGGTGAGGCCGATGCCGAGGCCGCCGCGCGCGCGGTCGATGGCGGTGTCGGCCTGGGTGAACAGCT
>JBQCFN010000287.1:0-3018 GCA_051959035.1 Lysobacteraceae bacterium
AGCTGGTGCTGGTCGACCGCAGCCACCTCGGCAACCTGTTCGGCATCCTGTCCTTCCTCGCCTACGGGCTGCTGTGCACGGCGGTGGGCTATTTCGCGCCGGCGCCGCCGCGGCCGCCGGCCACTGGCGCGGAGCAGCCCGCGTGAGCCGGCCGCGCAGCCTGGCGTGGTTGCTCGCGCTGCTGCCGCTGCTCGCGCTCGCCGGCGCACGCGACGACTACGCCACCCAGTGGCCGCTGCGCGTCGACGGCGACGATGCCGGCGCGTACCGCGTCGTGCTCGGCGCCGGCGTGTACCGCGCGGCGCAGTCGCCGGCGCTCGACGACGTCGCCGTGCTGGATGCGGAGGGCAACGAAGTGCCGTCGGCGCTGTTCGCGCCGGCGCCACCGGCGGCGCAGGCGCAGGCGCGCGCGCTGCCGTTCTTCCCGCTGCCGGCCGCCGCCGGTGCCGCGCGCGTCGGCGATCTCAGCACGATCGCCACGCGCAGCGCCGACGGCCGCGTGCTGCGCATCGAAACCCGCGCCGGCACGCCGGCCACGGCCGCGCCCCGCGCGTGGCTGGTCGACGCCAGCGCGCTGGCGGCGTCGGCGAGCGCGCTGGAGCTGCAATGGGCGCCGGACGGCGCCGCGTTCGAGCAGGCCTGTCGGGTCGAGGCGAGCGACGACCTGCGCAGCTGGTGGCCGGTGGCCGATCGCGCGCCGCTGGTCGACCTGCGCCATGCCGGCGCCCGCCTGCTGCAGCGGCGCATCGCGCTGGCCGGCGAGCGCGCGCGCTACTACCGGATCATCCTGCTGCAGCCCGCGCCGGCACCCGCCGTGCAGGCGGTGCGCGCCGTGCTCGAGGCGCCGTCCGCCGCCGCCGACTGGCGCTGGCGGGTGCTGCCCGCGCAGCGGCAGCGCCCGGGTCGCGAGTCCAGCTACGAGTTCACCCTGCCGGGGCGCTTCCCGGTGGGCCAGGCGGACGTCGCGCTGCCGGGCAACCATGCGATCGAATGGCGCCTGGACAGCCGCGACGACGAGGACGCGCCGTGGGTGCCGCGCGCCGGCCCGTGGATGGCCTATGCGCTGGACAGCGGCGGCGAGGCCAGCCACTCGCCCCCACGCCTGCTCCCCGGGGTCGTGCGCGACCGCTACTGGCGGCTGCGCACGCGCGCCGCCGTGCCGGCGTCGCCGCTGTTGCGGCTCGGCTACCGCCCCGAGGCGCTGGTGTTCCTTGCCCAGGGCACGCCGCCGTACGCGCTGGTCGCCGGCAGCGGCCACCCCCCCCGGCAGGCGGCGCCGCTGCCGCAACTGCTGGACACGCTGCGCACGCAGCGCGGCGCGGCGTGGCAGCCCGCCGCGGCGAGCCTGGGCATCCCGCGCCCGCTCGCC
The DNA here is from genome assembly GCA_051959035.1 of Lysobacteraceae bacterium. Lineage (GTDB taxonomy): Bacteria > Pseudomonadota > Gammaproteobacteria > Xanthomonadales > Xanthomonadaceae > JABFWF01. The sequence continues at coordinate 1,370 of JBQCFN010000287.1, forward strand.
GGCGAGGCCGCGCGCCGCGTGCCGCGCGACTGGCACGCGCTGGTGCTGTGGGGCGTGCTGGTGCTGGCGGCGCTGGTGGTGGCCGGATTCGCGCTCAGCCTGCTGCGGGCGCCCCGCGACGCAGGCGCGCGAACCTAGCATCCACGCGCGGTGCAGGCGCCGCGCGCGACAATGGCCGTCCCGCCTGCCGCCACCATCCACGACATGCCCGCCGCGCTGACCGAAGCCGACATCGCCCGCCTGGTCGACCGCTTCTATGACAAGGTCCGGATCAATCCCGTGCTCGGCCCGGTCTTCAATCCCGCGGTCGAGGACTGGGATGCGCACAAGGCCACGCTGGTGCGCTTCTGGTCGTCGGTGGCGTTGAAGTCGGCGAGCTACCGCGGCAACCCGATGGCGATGCACCGCCCGCACCCGATCCAGGCCGGGCACTTCGACCACTGGCTGGCCCTGTGGCGCGAAACCGCGGACGAGACGCTGGCGCCCGAACACGCGGCGCTGTTCGCCGAACATGCGGCGCGCATCGCGCGCAGCCTGATGTACGGCCTGGGCCTGGATCCGCACCGCCGCCCGCTCGGCCTGCCGCTGGCCGGGCCCTGAACCCGCATTTGCCCGCGCCCCCGCCGGGCCGGAAAATACGCGGTTCCCGCGATCGCGCGCCGCGCTGCAAGGAGGACCCATGCCCATCCTGCGAATGACCGACCTCGACCTGTCCGGCAAGCGCGTGCTGGTCCGCGAGGACCTCAACGTGCCGGTCGAGGACGGCCGGATCACCTCCGAACAGCGCATCAACGCTGCCCTGCCGACGCTCGAGCGCGCGCTCGCGCAGGGCGCCGCGGTGATGGTGATGTCGCACCTGGGCCGGCCGAAGGAAGGCAGCTGGAGCGAGGCCGATTCGCTGGCGCCGGTCGCCCGGCGGCTAGCGGAACTGCTCGGCCGCGAGGTGCCGCTGGTGCGCGACTACCTCGACGGCGTCGACGTCCGGCCGGGCCAGCTGGTGCTGCTGGAGAACTGCCGCATGAACGTCGGCGAGAAGTCCGACGACGAGGCGCTGTCCAAGCGCTACGCGGCCCTGTGCGACGTATTCGTCATGGACGCCTTCGGCACCGCGCACCGCGCGCAGGCGTCGACGCACGGCGTCATCCGCGCGGCGAAGGTCGCCTGCGGCGGTCCGCTGCTGATGGCCGAGCTGGACGCGCTGGCCAAGGCGCTCGACAACCCCGCGCGTCCGCTGCTGGCGATCGTCGCCGGCAGCAAGGTCAGCACCAAGCTGGAGCTGCTGTCGTCGCTGGTCGGCAAGGTCGACCAGCTGATCGTCGGCGGCGGCCACGCCCACACCTTCCTAGCCGCGGGAGGGTATTCCCTCGGCCAGGCGCGGTACGAGGCCGACCTCGTCGAGACCGCGCGCCGGATCATGGCCGACGCCAAGGCGCGTGGCGCGCAGATCCCGGTGCCGACCGACGTGGTGGTGGCGCCGCGCTTCGCCGCCGACGCGCCGGCGACGGTCAAGCCGGTCGGCGCGGTGGGCGAGGACGACATGGTCCTCGACATCGGCCCCGACACCGCCGCGCGCTACGCGGCGATGGTCAAGGACGCCGGGACGGTGATGTGGAACGGGCCGGTGGGCGTGTTCGAGTTCGACGCGTTCG
>JBQCFN010000288.1:0-5258 GCA_051959035.1 Lysobacteraceae bacterium
TGCGCCCCGGCGACAGCGTGAGCTTCGACCGCATCCAGGCGCGGCTGGCGACCATCGACGCCGCGTCGCCCTCGCGCCGCCACGAAGGCAACCTGCCGGCGCCGGCCAACGACGATCCGGGCGCCACCGCGGTGCGTCCGGTGCTGCCGCGCTACGTGCTGCGCGGCGTGTCCGGCGAAGGCTTCGGCCGCAGCTATCCGCTGGTGGGGCCGACCGTGGTCGGGCGCGCGGCCGAATGCGCGCTGCACCTCGACGAGTCGGGCCTGTCGCGCCACCACGCGCGACTGGTGCCGACCAACGACGGCCTGCAGATCGAGGACCTCGGCTCGACCAACGGCACCTTCCTCAACGGCAAGCGCGTGCAGCGCGCGCTCGCCAGGCCGGGCGACGAGGTCGGCTTCGACACGTTGCGCTTCCACCTGACCGCGCCCGGCCAGCCGGAGGCCACCGCCCACGTGGCCGCCGGGCCGGCGAAGTCGCGGCGGGCGATCTCGCCGTGGTGGTGGGTGGGCATCGCCGCGCTCGGCCTCGCCGCGCTGTGGGTGGCGGCGCTGCTGCGCTGACCCGCGGAAACCGCAGCACCGCAGTGCCGTAGCCCGGGTAAGCCCGGGGCGCACCCGGGCTCCCCGGTGCGCCGCGCTTCCCAAGCGCACGGGTGCGCCGCGCCCACCCGGGCATGACGTTCCGGCGAACCGGCTGCCGTGCCGTCAGGCCGGCGCCGGCCCCAGCTTCATCGACAGGTCGATCGCGCGCACGTGCTTGGTCAGCGCGCCGATCGAGATGTAGTCCACGCCGTCCTCGGCGATCGCGCGCAGTCCGGCGAGGTCGACGCTCCCCGAAACCTCGAGCGGAGTGCGCCCGTCGAATGGCGCCGCGCGCGCGATGCGCACGGCCTCCCGCCGCATCTCCGGGCTGAAGTCGTCGATCAGCACGCGCGTGCAACCGGCGCGCAGTGCCTCCTCGAGCTCCGCCAGCGTCTCCACCTCGACGATCAGCGGCAGCGCCGGATGCAGCGCGCGCGCCGCGGCGACCGCGGCGGCGATCGAGCCGGCCGCGCGCACGTGGTTTTCCTTCAGCATCACCGCGTCGAACAGGCCGATGCGGTGGTTGCAGCCGCCGCCCACGCGCACCGCGTATTTCTGCGCGACGCGCAGGCCGGGCAGGGTCTTGCGGGTGTCGAGCAGGCGCGTGCCGGTGCCGCGCACCGCGTCGACGTAGCGCGCGGTGGTGGTCGCGGTCCCGCAGAGCGTCTGCAGGAAGTTGAGCGCGGTGCGTTCGGCGCTGACCAGCGCGCGGGTGCGGCCGGCGAGGGTGGCAAGCACCGTGCCGGCGGCGACGCGGTCGCCCTCGCCGACCCGCCAGTCGATGCGCACGCCGGGGTCGAGCGCGCGGTGGCAGGCGTCGAACCACGGCCGCCCGCACACCACCGCCTCCTCCTTGCACAGCAGGTAGGCGACGTCGTCGCCGTCGGGCAGCAGCTGCGCGGTGACGTCGCCGCCGCCGAGGTCCTCGGCCAGCGCGCGGGCGACGTCGTCGGCGACGGCCGACGCCGGCGGCGGGGCGAACGTGGCCGCGCCCATCACTCGCGCGGGAAGTCGGCGACCTGCCCGGTCGGCAGGCCTTCCTCGACCAGCAGCACCGGGATGCCGTCGTCGATGCGGTAGGCGAGGCGGCGGTCGCGGGTGATGAGCGCCTCGCGCAGCGGCTCGGCCTGCGCGCTGCCGTCCACGCGCTTGAGCGCGCCCGCGGCGATCGCCTGGTTCAGCAGCCCGAGCCCGCGCGGCTCCAGCAGCGCCAGCGGCTGGCGCGTCGCGGGGCAGGCGAGGATGTCGAGCAGCTTGCGGTCCATGGCGATCCCTTCGTCGCGCGGGCCCGGTAGAATACGTCTTTGCGACCGGGGACGACCATGTCTGCCAACCCGACCCGACCCGACGACCGCCCGCTGGTCGGCATCGTGATGGGCTCGCGCTCCGACTGGGAGACGATGCAGCACGCAGCCGCGAAGCTCGAGGCCCTCGGCGTGCCGCACGAGGTGCGCGTGGTGTCCGCGCACCGCACCCCGGACGTGCTGTTCGACTACGCCGCCACGGCCCAGGCGCGCGGCCTGCGCGCGATCATCGCCGGCGCCGGCGGCGCCGCCCACCTGCCGGGCATGCTCGCGGCGAAGACCGCGGTGCCGGTGCTGGGCGTGCCGGTGCAGAGCAAGGCGCTCAACGGCATGGATTCGCTGCTTTCCATCGTGCAGATGCCGGCCGGCATCCCGGTGGCGACGTTCGCCATCGGCAACGCCGGCGCGGCGAACGCGGCGCTGTTCGCCGCGGCGATGCTGTCCGCGGACGTCCCGGCCATCGGCCAGGCGCTCGCCGCGTTCCGCGCGCGCCAGACCGAGGAGGTCGTCGGCAACGACGACCCCCGCCGGTGAAGGGCGGGCGCCGGTGACCACGGTCGGCATCCTCGGCGGCGGGCAGCTGGCCCGCATGCTCGCGCTGTCCGGCGCGCCGCTGGGCCTGCGCTTCCTGGTCATGGACACCGCAGCCGACGCCTGCGCGGGGCAGTTCGCGCCAATGGTGGTCGGCGATTACCGCGACGAGGCCGCGCTGGCCGAATTCGCCTCCAGGGTCGACGTCGCCACCTTCGATTTCGAGAACGTGCCGGCGGAATCCGCGCAATGGCTGGCCGAGCGCGTGCAGGTGTTCCCCAACCCGCGCGCGCTCGCCACCGCGCAGGACCGGCTCGCCGAGAAGACGCTGTTCCGCGAGCTCGGCATCCCGGTGCCCGACTTCGCCGCGATCGCCTCGCGCGCCGACCTCGACGCCGCGCTGGCCCGCATCGGCGCGCCGGCGGTGCTCAAGACGCGGCGGCTGGGCTACGACGGCAAGGGCCAGTTCCGCGTGCGCACGCTGGCCGACGCGGACGCCGCGTGGGCCGCGCTGGGCGCGCAGGCGACGACCGTCGGCCTGATCCTCGAGGCCTTCGTGCCCTTCGAGCGCGAGTTGAGCGTGGTCGCCGTGCGCGGCCGCGACGGCGAGTTCCGCGCCTGGCCGCTGACCGAGAACTGGCACGTCGACGGCATCCTCTCCGCCAGCCTCGCGCCCGCGCGCGCCGGCGACGCGCTGGTCGCAAGCGCGCACGGCCACGCACGCCGGCTGGCCGAGGCGCTCGACTATGTCGGCGTGTTCGCGCTGGAGCTGTTCCTGCGCGGCGGCGAACTGCTCGCCAACGAGCTCGCGCCACGGGTGCACAACTCCGGCCACTGGACGATCGAGGGCAGCGAGACCTCGCAGTTCCAGAACCACCTGCGCGCGGTGCTCGGCCTGCCGCTGGGCAGCACGCGCATGGTCGGCACCGCCTGCATGCTCAACTGGATCGGCGCGATGCCCGATGCCACGCCGGTGCTCGCCGAAGCCGGCGGCCACTGGCACGACTACGGCAAGTCGCCGCGCGCCGGGCGCAAGGTCGGCCATGCCACGTTGCGCGCCGATGATCCGGCCGCGCTGGCCGCTTCGCTCGAACGCGTCGGCGGCGCGCTCGGCCGCGAGCAACAGGTCGCGCCCGTCATCGCCCGCCTTCGCACGCCCGCAAGCGCCCTGTAGGAGCGGCTCGCAGCCGCGAGCTCTTCCTCTTTCGCCCGAGCCCTAGGAGCGCCGTAAGCCGCGACCGGGCACCGATCGCGGCCCAGGCCGCCACCGCAAGACGCCGGCGCTGCGCACGCCGCGAACGAAGAGCTCGCGGCTGCAAGCCGCTCCTACAAGACCGATGTGATCAAAACGGCCGGGTTCGCCGGCCGTTTTGATCGCGAGCCCATCGCTCAGCGCATGTTCGCGGCGACGAAGTCCCAGTTGACCAGGTTCCAGAACGCCTCGACGTACTTCGGCCGCGCGTTGCGGTAGTCGATGTAGTAGGCGTGTTCCCACACGTCGCAGGTCAGCAGCGCGGTGTCCTCGCCGGTGAGCGGGGTGACCGCGTTCGGCGTGGACGCCAGCGCCAGCGCGCCATCCGGGCGCTGCACCAGCCAGGCCCAGCCGGAGCCGAAGGTCTTCACCGCGGTGTCGCTGAACTGCTCCTTGAACTTGTCGAAGCCGCCGAACGCCTTGCCGATCGCGTCGGCGACCTTGCCCGACGGCTCGCCGCCGCCCTTGGGCGACAGGCAGTTCCAGTAGAAGGTGTGGTTCCACACCTGCGCGGCGTTGTTGAACATGCCGCCCTGCGACTTGCGCACGATCTCCTCGAGCGGCATCGCCTCGAACTCGGTGCCGGCGATCATCTTGTTGAGGTTGTCGACGTAGGCCTTGTGGTGCTTGCCGTAGTGGTAGTCGATGGTCTCGCCGGAGATGTGCGGTTCCAGCGCGGTGCGGTCGAAGGGCAGGGGAGGCAGTTCGATGGCCATGGGCGACTCCTGTCGGGGAGAGGGCGCGGCGTGGGCCGCGGCGCGAGGGCTTACAATAGCGGGATTCTACCCCCACCCCGTTGCCGGCGTCGTCGCGGCGGCGGGGCCGCACCCGCAGGAGTCACCGCATGTCCGTGCTCGAGCGCATCCGCTCCGAAGTCGAAGGCCATCCCGTCGTGCTGTTCATGAAGGGCACCGCGCAGTTCCCGATGTGCGGCTTTTCCAGCCGCGCCGTGCAGGCGCTCAAGGCCGCCGGCGCCGAGGGGCTGCACACCGTCAACGTGCTGGAGGAGCCGGAGATCCGCGCCAACCTGCCGCGCTATTCCAACTGGCCGACGTTCCCGCAGCTGTTCATCAACGGCGAGCTGATCGGCGGCTGCGACATCACGCTCGAGCTGTACGAGTCGGGTGAACTCGCGCGCATGCTCGGCGAGGCGCAGAAGGCGTGAGCCAGGCACCGGCCCAGCCGCTCGCCGGGCGCGTGGTGCTGGTCACCGGCGCGCATGGCGGCCTCGGCAGCGTCGCCTCGCGCGCCTGCGCGCGCGCCGGGGCGACCGTGGTGCTGCTCGGCCGGCGCGTGCCGAAGTTGAACCGCGTGCATGATGCGATCGCCGCCGAGGGCGGCGAGGCGCTGCTGTATCCGCTCGACCTCGAGGGCGCCTCGCCTGGCGACTACGCCGAGATGGCCGCGCGCATCGAGGGCGAACTCGGCCGCCTCGACGGCCTGCTGCACTGCGCGGCCGAGTTCCGCGGCCTGACCCCGCTGCTGCACACCGATCCCGCCGCGTTCGCGCGCGCGATCCACGTCGACCTCACCGCGCCCGCGTGGCTGACGCAGGCCTGCCTGCCGCTGCTGATGCGCGCGGAGGAC
>JBQCFN010000289.1:0-4919 GCA_051959035.1 Lysobacteraceae bacterium
TGCTCCCCACCGCGCCGGGGGTGTGGGAAAGCGCCCCCGGCGTGTGGGACGGCCGGCTCGCCCGCGAGATCGGCGCGCGCGCCGGCGCACGCCTGCACGCCTGGCGGCACGCGCCGCACGAGGTACGGATGCCCGGCGGCGAATCGCTGCAGCACGTGCTCGACCGCGCCTGGCCGGCGCTGGCGCGCGCGACCCAGGGGCTCGGCGCGGACGACACCCTGCTCGTCGTCGCGCACGACGCGGTCAACCGGGTCCTGCTGTGCCGCATCCTCGGCATCCCGCTGGCGAGGCTGTGGGGCTTCCGCCAGGCGCCGACCACGCTCAACCTGCTCGAGGGCGCGGACGTCGACCGCCTCGAGGTGGTGCGCCTGAACGACTGCAGCCACCACACGCCGCTGTTCGGAGAGGCCGTGCACCGCGCGCTATGAAGACCCTCGACGACTGGCTGGCCTACATCGAGCGCCAGCATCCGCAAGCGATCGCGCTCGGCCTGGAGCGCGTGCGCGCCGTTGCCGCGCGGCTGGGACTGACCCGGCCGGCGCCGCGCGTCATCACCGTCGGCGGTACCAACGGCAAGGGCTCCACGGTCGCCTTCGTCGAGGCGATCGCGCGCGCGGCCGGCTGGAAGGTCGGCGCCTACACCTCGCCGCACCTGCTGCGCTACAACGAGCGCGTGCGCATCGATGGCGCCGAAGTGGGCGACGCGACGCTGGCCGGCGCGTTCGAGGCGGTGGAGGCCGCGCGCGGCGACACCCCGCTGACCTATTTCGAATACGGCACGCTGGCCGCGCTGTGGCTGTTCCAGCGCAGCGCGCTCGACCTCGCGCTGCTCGAGGTCGGCCTCGGCGGGCGCCTGGACGCCGTCAACCTGGTCGATGCCGACGTCGCCGTGATCACCACGATCGACCTCGACCACCAGGACTGGCTCGGCGAGGACCGCGAGGCGATCGGCGCGGAGAAGGCCGGCATCGCACGCCCGTGGAAGCCGCTGGTGCTGGGCGAGGACGCGCCGCCGGCGAGCGTGCTGGACCGGGCCTACCTGATCGGCGCCTCGGCGATCCGCGCCGGCTGCGACTTCTTCTTCGAACCGCTGCCCGCGGAAGACGACGAGGATCGTCCCGCAGGCTGGCGCTGGCGCGAGGTGGGCTGCGCGCTCGAGCTGCCGATGCCGCGGCTCGCCGCGCCGGCGCAGCTGCGCAACGCGGCCACCGCGATCGCGGCGCTGCGCGCGCTCGACGCGGGATTGCCGGACGAAGCGTTCGCGCAGGGCGTGGCGGCGGCCTTCCTGCCCGGCCGGCTGCAGCGCTTCGTCCGCGACGGCGTCGACCTCCTGGTCGACGTCGGGCACAACCCGCAGGCCGCGCGCGAGCTCGCCGCGTGGCTGGGCGGGCAGCCGGCCTCGGGGCGCACGCTGGCGGTGTTCGCCGCGCTCGGCGACAAGGACGCCGCGGGGGTGGTCGCCGCGCTGGACGGCGTGATCGACGCGTGGTTCCTGGCCGGGCTGGAGGACGCCGGTCCGCGCGGGCTTGCGGTCGATGCCTTCGCCGCGCGCCTGCAGGGCACGGCCGCCGCCAGCGGCGTGCGCCAGGCGGGCGTCGCGCGGGCGCTGGAGGCGGCGCGCGCGCAGGCGCGGCCGGGCGACCGCATCCTGGTGTTCGGCTCCTTCCACACCGCCGCCGCGGCGCTGCGCGCCCTGCAGGAAACCGGCGTGTCCGGCTGAACCGCAACGCCGGGCGCGCGCGGGCCCGGCGGGACCGGCAGGTATAATTCGCGGGCCTTCCGTTGCCTGCGAGCGCCGATGGAATCCGGATTGAAACAGCGGCTCGTCGGAGCCGCGGTGCTGGTCGCGCTGGCCGTCATCTTCCTGCCGATGCTCGTGCAGGGCCCCGCGCCCGACAGTGGCGTGTCGAACGTGCCCCTCACCATGCCGCCGGCGCCGCGCGGCGACAGCGGCACGCGCGACCTGCCGCTGGTGACCCCCGGCGAGGCGCCCGCGGGCGGCGCTGTCGGGCTCGCCCCCACGGTGCCGGCCGACCAGGGCTCGGCGAATCCCCGTGCAGACGCCGCCCAGCCGGCGGCAGCCGCCGCTGCGCCGACGCAGGATGCCCAGGCCGCGCAGCCCGCTCCGTCGCAGCCCGCCACCGACGCCGCGCTGCCGGCCGCCACCGCCGGCGGCGACTACGCGGTCAGCTTCGGCGCCTACGCCAGCCAGTCCGCCGCCGACGCCGTGATCGCTTCGCTGAAGAGCGCGCAGCTGCCGGCCTATCGCGAACCCACCACCTCCGGCGGCAAGCCGGCCTGGCGCGTGCGCATCGGCCCGTTCGCCACCCGCGCCGAAGCCGAATCGGCCCGCCTGCGTTCGGCGCACGTGCGCGACGACGTCGGCGCGCAGGTGGTCGTGCTCGACGTCGCGCCGGCCGCTTCGACGCCCGCGCCCGCCGCGACGCCCGCGCAGCCGGTGGCCGCCGCGCCCAGGGCCGAGGCCAAGCCCGCCGCGCCGCAATCGGCCGCGCCCTCCGCGTCCGCGCCCGCACCCGCACCCGCCGCAAAGCCCGCGCCGGCCGCACCGAAGCCTCCGGCCGCGTCCGGCACCGGCTTCGCCGTCCAGCTCGCCGCCTACAGCAAGCCTGCCGACGCCACCGCGCTGCGCGACCGCCTGCGCGCCGCCGGCTTCAGCGCCTTCACCGAAAGCGTGACCACCGACAAGGGCGCGCTGACCCGCGTGCGCGTCGGCCCGGTCGCCAGCCGGGCGGATGCCGAACAACTGCAGGCACAGGTGAAGGCGAAACTCGGCCTCGACGGCATCGTGCGGCCGCATCCCTGAGGCATGAACGCCACCGACCTGCTGCTGCTCGGCATCATCCTCGTTTCGACCCTGCTCGGGTTGCTGCGGGGATTCGTGGGCGCGGTGGTGTCGCTGCTGGCGTGGCTGCTCGCCGGGTGGGCCGCGTTCCACTACGGCGCGCGCGCCGCGCTGGTGCTGGCCGGCGACGCAGCGCCGGGCGCTGGCCAGCTGCTGGCGGGTTATGGCGTGTGCTTCCTCGGCGTGCTGCTGGTGGTGGGCGTGGTCGGCTGGATCGTGCGCAAGCTCGTGAAGGCGGCCGGGCTGTCGGGCGCGGACCGCGCCCTCGGCGGCGCGCTCGGCCTGGCCCGCGGCGGCTTCGTCGCCTGCGTGCTGGTGCTGCTGATGGGCCTCACCGCGCTGCCGCGCGAGCCCGGCTGGCGGCAGTCGCGGGTGCTGCCGGTGCTGCTGCCGGGCGCGCAATGGCTGCGCGGCTGGCTGCCGGCATGGGCGGCGCAGCGGGTTGATTTCGACGGCGACGGACCGCATTCCATTGAACCCGGCGACGCGCTTGCGTCGCCACCGACAGGCGCGCAGGCGCCGGGGACCTGAACCATGTGCGGCATCATCGGCATCGTCGCCACCCAGGACGTCGCGGGCGCGCTCTACGACGGACTGACCGTGCTCCAGCATCGCGGCCAGGACGCGGCCGGCATCGCCACCGCGGACGGCGCGCACATCCACGTGCAGAAGGGCAACGGGCTGGTGCGCGACGTGTTCGACGCAGCGGCCATGCAGCTGCTGCGCGGCCGCGTCGGAGTCGCCCACTGCCGCTATCCGACCGCCGGCTCGGAGGGTTCCGCCGAGGCGCAGCCGTTCTACGTCAATTCGCCGTACGGCATCGCGCTGGTGCACAACGGCAACCTGATCAACACCGAGACGCTGCGGCGCGAGGTGTTCGAGCAGGACCGCCGCAACGTCAACACCGAATCCGACTCGGAAGTGCTGCTCAACGTGTTCGCGCACGAGCTCGACACGCAGAAGGCGCTCACCACCGACGCGGCGTTCCGCGCGGTCGAGGGCGTCAACCGGCGCGCGCGCGGCGGCTACGCGGTGATCACGGTGGTGCTGGGCCTCGGCCTGGTCGCCTTCCGCGACCCCAACGGCATCCGCCCGCTGGTGCTCGGCAAGCGCGCCACGGCGAACGGCGACGAATACGCGGTGGCGTCCGAGTCGGTGGCGCTGGACGTGCTCGGCTTCGAGCGCGTGCGCGACGTCGCCCCTGGCGAGGGCGTGGTGGTCACCGCCCGCGGCGAGCTGTTCACCCGCCAGTGCGCGGCGCCGGCCGAGCACGCGCCGTGCATCTTCGAATACGTGTACTTCGCCCGTCCCGACTCGATGATCGAGGACATCTCGGTGCACAAGGCGCGCATGCGCATGGGCCAGAAGCTCGGCGAGAAGATCCTGCGCGAGCGTCCCGACCACGACATCGACGTGGTCATCCCGATCCCGGACACCTCGCGCGACGCCGCGCTGGAGATCGCCAACGTGCTGGGCGTGAAGTACCGCGAGGGCTTCATCAAGAACCGCTACGTCGGCCGCACCTTCATCATGCCGGGGCAGGGCGAGCGCGCGAAGTCGGTCAAGCGCAAGCTCAACCCGATCCCGCTGGAATTCCGCAACCGGGTGGTGCTGCTGGTCGACGACTCGATCGTGCGCGGCACCACCTCGAAGCAGATCGTGCAGATGGCGCGCGACGCCGGCGCCAAGAAGGTCTACCTCGCCTCGGCCGCGCCGCCGGTGCGCTATCCGAACGTGTACGGCATCGACATGCCGTCGGCCGAGGAGCTGGTCGCGCACGGCCGCAGCGAGGACGAGGTGCAGCAGATCCTCGGCTGCGACTGGCTGGTGTACCAGGACCTCAAGGACCTGGAGGACGCGGTGTCGGGGCCCAAGCACAAGGTCACCCGCTTCGACTCCTCGTGCTTCAACGGCGAATACGTCACCGGCATCGAACCCGGCTACTTCGAGCGGATCAAGCAGCTGCGCTCGGACGAGGCCAAGAAATCCCGCCGCGTTTCCTGACCGGATCCGGGCAGGAGCGGCTTGTAGCCGCGAGCTTTCTGCCTCGGAGTCG